>JBKPNA010000388.1:0-6582 GCA_046765695.1 Actinomycetota bacterium
GCGGAGAGACGAGCCAATCTCAGGTCAGCTGCGACCGATCATTACACCTGACTGATCGGCAACCCCATACTCACTGCGGAGGAACGGATCTGGCGCGGTCGGGGAGGGGCGGCTTCCGGGCCGGTTGTGGCCTTGTGCAGAGAGACGGCCGGGCAGGTGACCGGCTTAGCTGTCGGCCGGTTCCTCGGTCTTGGACCGGTGGCGCAGCCGACCCAGAGTGAGGGCCAGCCGAAGCGCGTACGCCTCGCGTGGGTCGGTTGGGCTGTAGCCGGTGACCTCGGAAATGCGCCGGAGCCGATAGCGGACGGTGTTGGCGTGCACGAACAACGAGCGTGCCGCCGCCTCGACCGAGAGCCCCTGGTCAAGGAAGGTCACCAGCGTCTCCAGCAGCCCGCCGCCTGCGGCGAACAGCGGATCGTAGATGGTGTCGGCGAGAGCACGCCTGGCGTGTCCGTCCCCGGACAGCGCCCGTTCGGGGAGCAGATCGTCGGCCGCCACCGGCCGCGGCGCCTCCGGCCAGCCGGCCGCGGCCCGGTAGCCGGCCAGGGCTTCGCGGGTGCTGGCCGCGGCGTCCATCAGATGTTCCACCGGTGGCCCGATGACCACGGCGCCAGGGCCGAACAGGTGGGCGAACTTGCCGACCACCACCCGCGCGTCGCCGTCGTTGGCCAGGCTCGCGCCTCCGAGCACGACCACCATCCGGTCGCCCTGGATGGCGCCCAGCATGTCGGTACCCGCGATGGCGGCGGTGTGCCGGATCGACTCCAGTGCCAGCGCGGGCTCCATGTCCGGTGCCGGTCCGACGACGACGACAACGCTCGCCGTGGCATGCCAGCCCAGGGTGGAGGCTCGAGACAGCACGGTGTCGTCGGTCTCGCCGCGCAGCACCGCGTCGACAACCAGAGCCTCCAGTCGCTCGTCCCACGCCCCGCGGAGCTCGGCCGCACGGGCGTACACCTCGGCGGCGGAGAAGGCCACCTCCCGGCTGTACTGGCTGATCGCCGCGTGCAGGAACGGTCGATCGGCCTTGGGCATCACCTCGTCGATCTGGCTCTCCACCGCGTCGATCGTGGTCCGGACCAGTTCCACGGTCTGGTACAGGGAGATCCGGCGGGCCAGCTCCCGCGGCGCCGAGCCGAAGATGTCCGCGGTGTCCGGTGCCCGCGGGTCCGGAGAGGCGAACCATTTGACGAACCCGTCGATGCCAGCCTGCGCCACCAGGGTGATCCAGGACCGGTGCTCGGCATCCAGCCGCCGGAACCAGGAGTGCCGCGATTCCATCTCCGCCACCGTCGCAGTGGTCATCGCCCCGGTCACCGCAGCCAACCGTTTCGCAATGCCCGCGCGCGTTCTGGCCGAGGGCAGCAGCGTCTTGCTGATCCCTCGTGTCGACGCGGCCATAGGCTGACTCTATTGCCGACGTGTTCGCCTCAGGCGTCGCCGGAGGGACCGCCCACGCGAACACGGCGGAGGCGACGGAAGGGGTGCTGCCAGCAGCGTGAGTGATCTTGATACCCGGCCGCGGGAGCGGTTGTGTGGCGCAGTGCAGGCCGGCGGGCCCGAGGAGTTGCTGATCACCGCCCGGCGGGTGCCGCTGGGCCGGACGACCGAGGTGGCCCGCGCCCTACCGGACCGGGACGTACGGATGATCGGTGCCTGGTGCTTCCTCGACCACTACGGGCCCGAAGAACTGGGGGACGGGCCGGGGATGCAGGTCTGGGCTCACCCGCATACCGGACTGCAGACCGTGAGCTGGCTGCTGGAGGGCGTGATCGAGCACGGCGACAGCCTCGGCTCCCGGGTGCCGGTCCGCCCCGGCGAGCTCAATCTGATGACCGCTGGACGGGGCATCGTGCACAGCGAAATCTCCCGGCCCGACCGGCCGCCCCGGCTGCACGGCGTCCAGCTCTGGGTGGCGCTGCCCGACGCGGTACGCCACCGGGCGCCCGACTTCGCCGGGTACGCCGACCTGCCCCGTCTGTTCGACGATCGTGACGGGGCTCGTGGCACCGTGCTGCTCGGCGAGTTGGCCGGCGTACGGTCGCCAGCCGAGGTGTACTCCCCGATCTGCGGTGCGGACATCCAGCTCGATCCCGGCTGCGAGGTCACGCTCGATCTCGATCCGGACTTCGAGCACGGCGTATTCGTGGTTGCCGGGTCGGTGACCATCGAGCACTCAACGGTCGCTGTCGACCAACTGCTCTTCCTGGGGACCGCACGGGTCGAGATCACCCTGCACAGCGACGAGGGTGCCAGGCTGCTGGTGTTGGGCGGCGAGCCGTTCGCCGAGGAGATCGTCATGTGGTGGAACTTCATCGGACGCAGCCACGACGAGATCATTGGCTACCGGTCGGCCTGGCAGCGACGCGATCCACGGTTTCCGCCGGTCGTCGACCGCTCGGAGAAGGTGATGGAGGCGCCACCGCTGCCCAACGTGGCACTCAAGCCCCGGCCGCGCCGGTCAGGGTCGGCATGAGCCCGGAGACTGCGCTGCGCGAGATCGGCTACCTGCTGGAGCGCTCCAGAGCCGACACGTTCCGGGTGAAGGCGTACCGGAGCGCGGCGGACGCGGTGGAGCGGATGAGCGAGGGTGAGCGGCTCCAGCACACCGAGCAGCGCACCTGGAACAAGGTCTCTGGCGTTGGCCCGAAGACCGCCACGGTGATCACCCAGGCGATGGCCGGCCAGGTGCCGGACTACCTGCAGCGGCTGCGGGACGAGAAGCAGCCGCTGGCGGCCGGTGGCCTGCACATGCGGGCTGCGGTGAAGGGCGATCTGCATGTCCACTCGACCTGGTCGGACGGCGGCAGCCCGCTTGAGGAGATGATGACGACCGCCCGCGATCTGGGCCATGAGTACTGCGCCATCACCGACCACTCGCCCCGGCTCACCGTCGCCCGGGGCCTGAGTTCGGATCGGCTCCGGGAACAGATGAAGGTCGTGGCCGAGCTGAACACGGAGATGGCGCCGTTCCGCTGCCTGCAGGGCATCGAGGTGGACATCTTGGAGGACGGCGGCCTCGACCAGACCGACGAGCTGCTCAGCCAGATGGACATCGTGGTGGCCAGCGTGCACTCCAAACTGCGTTCGGACTCCGAGACCATGACGCACCGGATGGTGCGTGGCATCGCCCACCGGCAGACCAACGTGCTGGGCCACTGCACCGGCCGGTTGATCGAGGGGGAGCGCGGGCTGCGGCCACCGTCGGTGTTCGACCCAGAGGTGGTCTTCGAGGCCTGCCGAACCTTCGACGTTGCCGTAGAGATCAATTCCCGGCCGGAGCGCCGAGACCCGCCGACCAAGCTGCTGTCCATGGCGATCGAGATGGGCTGCCTGTTCTCCATCGACACCGACGCGCACGCGCCCGGGCAGCTGGAGTTCCAGATCTACGGCTGCGAGCGCGCCGAGAGTCTCGGCCTTGACCCCGATCGGGTGATCAACACCTGGCCGGTGGATCGGCTGCTGGACTGGTCCCGGAAGGCCGGTTGATGGGAGCGAACCGGTGATCTTCGACGTGGCCGCGGACGCGTACCGGCGGTTCATGGGGCGGTTCTCCGAGCCCCTGGCCGGCCCCTTTGCCGACCGGGCCGGCGTGGTAGCTGGCATGCGCGCCCTGGATGTGGGCTGCGGACCGGGAGCGCTGACCGCCGAGCTTGTCCGGCGCCTGGGCCAGACAGCAGTGGCTGCCGTCGACCCGTCGCCGCCGTTCGTGGCGGCGGTGCGGGCGCGGTTCGGCGAGGTGGACGTACGAGAGGGGGCGGCCGAGCAGCTTCCGTTTCCGGACGGGTCGTTCGATGCCGTGCTGGCGCAGCTGGTGGTGCACTTCATGGCCGACCCGGTTGCCGGCCTTGCCGAGATGCGCCGGGTGGCCAAGCCGGGCAGTCCAGTTGCTGCCTGCGTGTGGGACCACGGCGGGAATGGCGGGCCGCTGTCCGCCTTCTGGCAGGCCGCACGCGATCTCGACCCGAACGCGCCGGACGAGAGCACCATGCCAGGTGTACGGGAAGGTCATCTCGTCGAGCTCAGTGAGGCTGCCGGCATTACCGATATCGAGCCCAGCACCCTCGTCGTTCGAGTCCAGTTCTCCTCGTTCGAGCAGTGGTGGGAACCCTTCCTGCTCGGCGTAGCGCGGGTCGGCGCCTACCTCGGTCAGCTCGATCAACGCCAGCTGACCGACCTCCGTGATCATTGCAAGGAGGTCCTGCCGCCCGCGCCCTTCACCGTGGCGGTGGCTGCCTGGTGCGTGGTCGGCAAAGCCTGATGTGACCAGTCTCACCACTGGTCTGAGCGGGCTTGGATGTAATACCAGTAGTCTTACTGGCCTACCCTGGTGCGACCGTCGAGGAGCTCAGGAGGTTGCGGCGTGACAGCTACGGAAGAGCAGCGGGTCGAGCCGGCAGCCGAGCCGAAGACCGTTCCGGTCTTCTTTCTGTCCGACAGCACCGGCATCAGCGCCGAGACCATGGGCAACGCGTTGCTGATCCAGTTCCCCAACCTGCGTTTCGAGCGCAAGCTGATCCCGTTCATCTCCACCGTCGAGGAGGCGCGGAAGGTTGTCGCCATCCTCGACAAGGCCGCTGCCGGACCGATGACTCCGCTGGCCTTCTCGACAACGGCGCTGACCGACATCCGAGAGGAACTGCACAAATCGGTCTGTCCCTTAATCGACTTCTTCGACCTGCACATGTCCCGGGTGGAGTCGATCCTCGGTGTGACCGGGATGCGGGTCGCCGCCCGGTTGCACGGCATCAGCGACATCCAGCGCTACAACACCCGGATGCAGGCGGTGGAGTACGCCATCGAGCACGACGACGGCCAGAGCATGCGCGCCCTGGACAAGGCGGACGTGATCCTGCTCGGACCGTCCCGCTGCGGCAAGACCCCGACCACCATGTACCTGGCGCTGCAGCACGGCGTCTTCGTCGCCAACTACCCGTTGGTGGAGGAGGACTTCGTCAGTGCCGAGCTGCCTCGCCCGGTCCGGAACCTGCGCGATCGCTGCTTCGGTCTGACCACCACGCCCGCCCGGCTGAGCCAGGTCAGGAACGAGCGGCGGCCGAACTCCCGCTACGCGTCGTTAGAGCAGTGCAGCTACGAGCTCCGGCAGGCCGAGGCCATGTTCCGCACCCACCGGATCCCGGTGGTCAACTCCTCGGCCAAGTCGGTGGAGGAGATGTCGACGGTGATTCTGCAGCAACTCACCCCCAGGAGGGCCCAATGAGCAGCAATGTCGTCTGGTTCGCCGAGATCGGTCTGGCCGACCTGGAGCAGGTGGGTGGCAAGAACTCCTCGCTGGGGGAGATGGTGCGGAACTTGTCGTCTGCCGGGGTCAGGGTGCCGGACGGCTTCGCGACCAGCGCGGATGCATACCGTCGATTTCTCGGCGAGACCGGCCTGGCCGAGTCGATCACCGCCGAGTTGGACGGCTTGGACACCGACGACGTACGCCGGCTGGCCGAGGTGGGGGAGCGCATCCGGAAGGCCGTGGTGGAGCAGCCCTTCCCGGCGGACCTGGAGGCCGACATCCGGGCCGCCTACGCGCAGCTGGCCGGGGAGGACGCCGACGTGTCCGTCGCGGTGCGGTCCAGCGCGACGGCGGAGGATCTACCGGACGCCTCATTCGCCGGCCAGCAGGAGACCTTCCTGAACATCCGAGGAATCGACGCGGTGCTGCAGGCCATCCGGGAGGTCTTCGCCTCGCTCTACAACGACCGGGCGATCGCCTACCGGGTACACCATCGGTTCGCGCACGAGGCGGTGGCACTGTCGGCCGGCGTGCAGCGGATGGTGCGCTCCGACCTCGCGTCATCGGGGGTGATGTTCACCATGGACACCGAGTCGGGTTTCCCCGATGCGGTGTTCATCACCTCCTCCTACGGGCTGGGGGAGGGTGTGGTGCAGGGTGCGGTAAACCCGGACGAGTTCTACGTCTACAAGCCCGCGCTGCAGGCGGGCCGGGCGGCGATCCTCAAGCGCGGTGTCGGCGCCAAGGCGACCAAGATGGTCTACACCACCGACGCCAAGGTGGGCCGGACCACCGAGTTCGTCGACGTGCCCGCCGCCGACCGGCAGCGGCTCAGCCTGACCGACGCCGAGGTGGAGGAGCTGGCCCGGCATGCGCTGACGATCGAGGCGCACTACGGCCGGCCGATGGACATCGAGTGGGGCAAGGACGGCGAGGACGGGCAGCTGTACATCCTGCAGGCCCGTCCGGAGACGGTGAAGTCCCGGCAGGCGGCGGGGAGTCTGCAGCGGTTCCGGCTGAATCAGCGCGGCGAGGTGCTGGCCGAGGGGCGGGCCATCGGGCAGAAGATCGGGGCCGGTCAGGTGCGGGTGCTGACCTCGCCGGACGAGATGGCGACCTTCCAGCCGGGTGAGGTGCTGGTCGCCGACATGACGGACCCCGACTGGGAGCCGATCATGAAACGGGCGGCGGCCATCGTGACCAACCGCGGCGGACGGACCTGCCACGCGGCGATCATCGCCCGCGAGCTCGGCATCCCCGCGGTCGTAGGCACCGGCAGTGCGACCCGGGACCTGACCGACGGGCGGCCGGTCACAGTTTCCTGCGCGGAGGGTGAC
>JBKPNA010000389.1:0-12340 GCA_046765695.1 Actinomycetota bacterium
ATTCATCGGTGGCGAGAACAATCAGTGGGACCCGGCGTTGTACGACGGGACGACCCCGGTCGAACCGCCCGCGACCCCTGAGGAGGGGTATCACCTGACCGAGGACCTCACCGACCGGGCCGTGAGTTGGGTGCGGCAGCAGAAGGCACTGATGCCCGAAAGGCCGTTCTTCGTCTACTTCGCCCCCGGCGCGACGCACGCCCCGCACCACGTCCCCAAGGAGTGGGCCGACCGGTATCAGGGGGAATTCGACGACGGGTGGGACGTGCAGCGGGAGCGTACGTTCGCCCGACAGAAGGAGCTGGGCGTCATCCCGGCCGACGCCGAGCTGACGGCGCGTCACACCGAACTCCCCGCCTGGGACGACATGCCCGACGAGCTCAAACCAGTGCTGGCCCGGCAGATGGAGGTGTACGCCGGGTTCCTGGAACACGTCGACCACCACGTCGGCCGGCTGATCGACGCGATCGATGACCTCGGGGTCCTCGACAACACGATCGTCTATTACATCGTCGGAGACAACGGCGCCTCCGCAGAGGGAACCCTCAACGGCGCCTTCAACGAGATGGCGAACTTCAACGGGATGGCTGCACTGGAGACCCCGGAGTTCCTGCTGAGCAAGATGGACGAGCTCGGCTCGCCGACCTCCTACAACCATTTTGCCGTCGGTTGGGCCTGGGCGATGTCCACCCCGTTCCAGTGGACCAAGCAGGTGGCCTCGCACTGGGGCGGCACCCGCAACGCCACCATCGTGCACTGGCCCGACGGGATCAAGGAGCGCGGCGGACTGCGTTCGCAGTTCACCCACGTGATCGATGTGGCCCCGACCATCCTGGAAGCCGCCGGCCTGCCCGAGCCGGTGATGGTGAACGGTGTGCAGCAGTCTCCCATGGAGGGCCGAAGCATGCTGTACAGCTTCGATGACGAGGCTGCACCGGAACGGCATGATCTGCAGTACTTCGAGATGTTCGGGAACCGTGGCATCTACCATCGCGGCTGGAGCGCGGTCACGAAGCATCGCACCCCGTGGGTGATGACCGGCGGACTTCCGCCCTTCGACGACGACGTCTGGGAGCTCTACGACGGCAGCAGCGACTACAGCCAGGCACACAACCTGGTCGCCGAGCAGCCCGACAGGCTCGCCAGCCTGCAACGGCTGTGGCTGATCGAGGCCACCAAGTACAACGTGCTACCCATGGACGACCGCGGCGCCGAACGGCTCGAGCCGGGGTTGGCCGGGCGACCGACCCTGATCCGGGGTAACTCCCAACAGTTCTTCCCCGGCATGGGACGGCTGTCGGAGAACAGTGTGGTCAGCATCAAGAACAAGTCGTTCTCGGTCACTGCCGACGTCGAGGTCCCAGCCGGCGGGGCCGACGGGGTGATCATCGCCCAGGGCGGCCGCTTCGGCGGCTGGTGCCTGTATGCGAAAGACGGCAAAGCCAAGTTCGTCTACAACGTGCTCGGTATCCAAGAGTTCCCCACCGAGGCCGCCACGGCGATCCCCGAGGGCAAACACCAAGTACGGATGGAGTTCGCCTACGACGGCGGCGGGCTGGCCAAGGGAGGCAACGTCACCCTGTACTACGACGGCACAGCGGTCGGCACCGGCCGCGTCGGGGCCACCCAGCCGATGATCTTCTCCGCCGACGAGACCACCGACATCGGCTACGAATCCGGCACAACCGTCACACCCGACTACACCGCCCACGGCAGCCGGTTCACCGGCAAGATCAACTGGGTGCAGATCGACCTCGGCAAAGATGACCACGACCACTTCATCGACCCCGACGAACGGCTCCGCATCGCCATGGCCCGGCAGTAGCTCAGAACCTCAGACACGATCTGTTGGAGCGCCCACGCGTCAAGTGACCGTGGATGGTCGCCGGGTGTCCTTCGGGCCTAAGCGGTCGGATTGCTCAGGTTGCTGCGGCTGTGCTCGTGAACTGTTAGTGGGTGCCGTGGGTCGCCGGGCTCTTCGATGCTTCATTCCCGGCTGAAGGGTTGTCAGGCAACGGTCCCAGGGTTCGGCGCGCCGGCCGGTTGGGTCGAGCCGCGTCGGCGGACAATCCCCATGTGCCAACTCTCGGACCGGAAATCCTCACACCGGCCGGCCGCCGGTGGGTCGAACGCGGGCAGCGTCCGCTCGACCTGCTGGCCGTCGTCTTCCTGATCGACATGATCTTGATTTGGAGTTTCCCGGATGGACCGGCGGCATTCCAGACTGCCCTCAACGTCGTTGCTTGGATAGTCTGGGCCTGCTTCGCGGTGGACTACGTCGCGCGGTTGCGGTTGTCGGTAGGGAAGGCCAGGTTCGTCCGGACACACAAGTTGGACCTGCTCATGGTCCTGCTTCCAATGCTGCGGTTGCTGCGCATCTTCTTGCTCCTGCGTCGCAGCCTCGCGTCGGTGAGCACCGAGCGGATCGCCGGGTCGATTGTGAGCCTCGTGATCGGGGCTGTGTTCGTCAGCGCCTTTTTCATGTGGCGGGTGGAGCACGACGCGCCCGGCGCAACCATCACCACATTCCGCTATGCGTTGTGGTGGGCCATCGTCACCACCACGACAGTGGGCTACGGCGACTACGCACCGGTCACGCTCCCCGGTCGTACCATCGCGACGGCCGTCATGATCGTCGGCATCGGCCTTATTGGAACGGTGAGCGCCACCGTGGCAGCGTGGTTCGTCAACCGACACAGGGAGCCGGACATCCAGCCGGCCGATGTGGCTTCGGTTGAGGTTGAGCCCGCGGCCGTCACTGTCGCCGACGCGCAGGCCGGGTTGCTGGAACGTCTCGACAAAATGGCGGCCAAGCAGGACGAGATTCGCGCCATCCTGCTCGAGTTGCAGAAACCGCCGACCAGCACTGGATGACCCGAGCGGCCGCGGCGAAACTACGCGGATGTTCGACCGGAGCCAGTTCAATGCCGCGACCCTCCCGCCACCTCGGCCACGGACGATAAGCCGGCCCGGCTCCAGCAGTTGGGCCCGCTCAGGGATGCCGCGTGCTCACCGAGGCCGAGTTCAAGGCCCAAATGGACAAGATCCTCTGTGCCTGAACCCGGCTGGCGCTGCGCCGTCGTTGCCCTATAGTCGTCGCCCCAGCAGCCGGAGCATGCCTTCATCGGTGGCGGCTATCGGGGTCGATCTCATCGTCTATTGTCGCGTTCGTTGGATCTGGTTGTTGCACACAAGCGCTGGGGTTGTGGGGCGATCGAGGCAATGCCCTGCTTTGCGAGGCCTCTTGGCTGGTGACGGCTGCCGCTGTGTTGATCATGGAAGACGAGGCATTTCTGATCGCTGGCTGACGAACCGTCGAACGGCCGGCTCCGGATGCTGCGACTCGTCTTGGTCTGCACCGCGGTTGGCGGCGTACCGACCGGCGAGAGGTCGTGCGCTGAGTCCGTGGGCAAGCACACTGAGGAGCACGGTGAGACCGATCGCCCCGATCACCTCGTTGACCGGACCCGCTACGCCGTGCAGCTCCTCGAGAGCGATGAGCGCGAAGACGATCGATGCCAGACCGCGAGGCCCGAACCAGCCGACGAAGAGCACGGTGGCCCTGTTCATCCCCGAGCCGAGGAGCGAAATCGCCACGGGCAGCATGCGGACCACGGTCAGACTGAGCACCGCGTAGACCAAGATCTGCCACGTCCAGCCGGCGGCTAAGGCTGGGACGATGACAGCACCGAACACGAACCAAGCGATCATCGACGCAAGGCCGCAGGTCTGCTCGACGTAGTAGACCTCCTTCTCCCCACCGCGGCCCGCGAAGGCACCGAAGGCGGCGCCGCCCACGAAGGCGGCGACAAAACCATTTGCATCGATCGCGACAGCACCGAGATACGCGATGAGGGCGAGGGCCAATACGGCTGGGCCCGCGAACTCGTCGGAGCTCCAGCCTCGCCGCCGCGCAACCCGCAACAAAGCGCCGCCGCCGGCACCGACCACCACACCAACGACCACCCCGACCAGGAGACCAATCAGCGCATGTCCCGGACCTTCCTGGTCCAGACCGGCCGCCGCCGCGATGCCTGCGAGAGCAAGAATTACGACGGGAGTGGCAATGCCGTCGTTCAGGCCACTTTCGACATTGAGGGTCTGCCGGACTCGACGAGGCACCCGACGGTCAGACATGACCGCTGAGCCCAGGGCCGCATCAGTCGGGGCGAGGGCGGCACCCACGAGAAGGGCATACCACGGATCCACTCCCAGCACGACAACGGCCAGAAGTGCGCCTAAGGCGATGGTCAGCGGAAGTCCGAGAGCCAGCAGCCGCAGGTACAGCCCGCGGTCCGCTCGGAGATCAGCTATCCGCACCCGGCTGGCGTCAGCGAACAGCACCCAGACCAATGTGACTTCGGCCACAACCTTGATTAGGTGCGGATCCGATTCGAGCCCGGTCAGGTTCAGGATCTGCGTCATGATCACGCCAGTGGCGACGAAGAAGATCGGAGTGGAGATTGCTGCCGCCCGTGCGGAGAATGTTCCCCACACGAAGATCGCGGCCAAGATTAGACACAACTCACCGAGTTCCACGGCGCCACTCCTCTCAGATCCCCAGCGGTTCGCTTCCACGTATTCGCGTCAGGGTCAACGACAGAGTTTGTGACCCATGACCCACCAACTAGCGACGTCCAGGCCGAGGGCGCATCCATGTGTCCTGCCTGGGCCGCGCGGAGTTGCTGGTGGCGCTAACAAGGCGTGGCCGCAACGAGGTTAACCAGGCCGTCGCCGCTGCGCGAGACCGTACCCAACGCGGATTCGCAGGCATTAAGGTCTCCGGATCCAGCCGAGCCGCACACATGCCAGCGCCAGATGGTCGGCCCTCCGCCGGCCTTCACCGGCTTCTGACTGGCTCGCACAGGTCCTCCCGTCACCAACCGCTGCATAGTTTCGTCTGGTCGGACACCGACGGCATCATGCAGAAGGTACGACTCCGCCGCCATCTGCAAGCTGGCCGGCAGAGGGTGAACTCCATACCGCTGAAATCTGGCGGCCCGGCCCAGAACGATCTGGGCCTCACCTTGACCGCGGCGATCGGAGAGCGTACTGGGTGGCTAGCTTTGGTCCTCACACGATTCGAGTGATGCGAGCCCGGCGCACGGGGTGCATGCTCTGACCAGGTGTTCTCGATCACTGTTGACGGTCACGGAGATCACTGAGAGTCGGTAACCAACTGTGGAGGAGACGGCCGGTGGACGAGGACAGCGTCGACGAACTGGGCCCAGTCGACTGGATCGTGGTCGAGTTCCCAGGTAGCAGGTTCAACGGAGAAATTGCCCCCGCGCTACGCAACCTAGTCGAGCGCGATCTGGTCCGGGTGCTCGACTTGCTCATGCTGAAGAAGGACGCCGACGGGACGCTTGAGGCATTCGAGCTGTCCGATCTGGATCCCGCAGAGATCGGCGAGCTGCGGACGTATGAGGCGGAGCTCGCGATGCTGCTCAGCGAGGAGGACGTGACCGCGGTCGCCGAAGCGATCGAGCCCGGCAGCTCAGCCGCAGTGCTGGTATGGGAAAACCTGTGGGCGGCACCGTTCGCCTCCGCTGTTCGCCGTTCCGGTGGTCAGCTGGTGGCCAGTGGCCGGATCCCGATCCAGGCCCTACTCGCAGCGATCGAGGCTGACGAAGCCGAAGAACATGAGGAGAACGAAGCAGTCGCGGAGTCGGCGAGCAACCAGTCATAGCAGAAGGGATCGGACATGCCTCTAGCCAGACGACGCATGCGGCGCGGCGGAGTGGTCGGACCGGCACCGGTGGCCCGGACCGCCGCAACCGTCGCGACGGTCGCGGTCGTAGCCCACGGTGTCAACCGCCGCGGAGACCGGCGCGACGACCGCAGGGACCGTCGCGACTGACTTCCACGGCACCCTGTACCAGCTGACCGCTGAGGACGGCGCGCCGGTCTGGGTGATCTCCGCTACTCGCCGAGCAGGCCGACCGTCGTTGCCTGGTGCACCGCGGCGCTGCGTGAGGACACGCCCAGTTTTCGGTAGATCGAGCCGACTTCAGAGCTGATGGTGTTCCGAGACACGAACAGCCGCTCCCCGATCTGCTTGAACGTGAGGTGCGTCTGCAGGTAGGGAAGCAGCCGAAGCTCCGCTTGGGTGAGGGGCGGCCTACCGGCCTTTGCCGCGTGCCCGCTCGCGGCGACGATTCGGCGAAGTTCAGTTACTTCGTGGACCAGCGCGCCTAGAGCCGGGCGGTGGAGCAAGATGTCGTCGATCTCCCGCAGCAGGTGACGCGCGGTCGCATGGTCGGCGAGGGCGGCGTAGACCTTGGCCAGTTGCAGGCGTACGCGTACGGCAACCCACGGTAGGACGAACGTGCATGAGGGTCGGGCTCTCATCGCCCGCGCGAGCTGTCGGTCTGCCTCTTCCCAATCACCTCGGTGCACAGCAAGCCGCCCCGCAGCGGCAAAGGCTGGCACGCTGAGGACGTAGTCCTGTAGCCGGAACTCATCGACGGTTGCGAGGGCAAGCTCCAGATGATTGGCCGCCTCAGCCCACCGCCCACGATCCATCGCCAACACCGCCAGCTCGGCCCTGCTGAGGACGATGTTGGGGCCGTTGCCCAATAGTGTCGCCGCCACCGCGCACGTCTGGATAAAGAGGGCGGCGGCCGCCCCCTCGCTATCGGCGAGGAGCAGCTGTGCCTCAGCGGACAGGCAGAGCGCCGTGGCACGCCATGGGCTCCATGGCGGCTCCTCCGCAACCGCGACGTCCGCGTCGGTCGCCATCTGCTCTGGCCCGGCTGGGCACATCAAGGCCCGCAACATGGCCCGCGACGACTGGAACGACGCAGTGCCGTCCACCGGCATGGGGTCGAACGAGACGGTGTCGAGCAATGCGGCCCACCGTTGCGCGTCGGCGGTCTGCCCAGTCAACGCCGCGATCCATCCGGCCAGGACCGCGAGTGGTGGATAGTCCTCGACGGCCGCGTGCCCGAGTGCCGAGAGCCAGCGCTGCACGGTTGAGATCTGGCCGGCCCGGTAGGTCGACAAGGCCAACCTGGCAACCAGTTGGACGCACCGGTCCCGCTCCGTGGTGCTCAACAGGTGTTCCAGGGCCAACGCCGGGGATCCGTTGGACTCATACCAGTCAGCGGCTCGCAGATGCAGCTTTGCGATCTCGTCGGGCTCGACTCGACGAAGCTCACCGAGCAGGAACTCCCGGAACAAGGCGTGGTAGCGATACCACCCACGCCGGCGGTCCAGCGGGACCAAGAACAAGCTCCTCGCCTCCAGGCCACGAAGCCGCGCTCCCGAGCCTGACTCCCGAACAGTCGTGTCACACAATGGCGCAGACAGCTGGTCGAGGACCGCCGTGCGCCGCAGGAACCGCTGAACACCTTCTGGCAGGTGCATCAGCGACTCCCGGTACAGGTAGTCGGCCACGTAACGATCCTCACCGGAGATCGTCAACACGTCGCCGTTGCTGTCGCTGGCAATCATCGCGGCAAGGTAGAGGCCGGCGGGCCATCCCTCGGTCCGAGAGGCCACGGCCGCAGCAAGCTCGGGCGTCAGGCTGACGCGTGCCTGGGAGAAGATCTGCTCTGCCCCCGCCGGGTCCAAGGCCAGATCGTCGGCCGTGAACTCCAGCGCGTCGCCCGACGCTCGCAGCCGCGGCAGGTGAGGCTGCTCGGAACGACTCGCCGCCACCAGCTGCGACCCGTGCGGTATGCCCGAGATCACCACGCTAAGCACGTCGTGGCAGGCCGGGGACTGGAGCTCGTGCAGGTCGTCCAGCATCAGCACGAACGGCACCGGGCTCGCCCGCAACGCCGACGCGAGGCGAGGTGCGGCCCGGCCCAACGGTGATACGCCAGGCCCACGCACATCGGCCGCCAGATCGCTTTGGCCGGAGATCCGCCCGTAGGCAGCCGCCAACACCGACAGCAGGGCCGCGGGATCGTCGTCGAGGCGGTCCAGCGATACCCACCCGACGGGTCGATCTTCCGCATCGGCCCACTGGGCCAGCAGCGTCGACTTACCGTAACCCGCCGGCGCCGTGGCACCGACCACGCGGCACTCGCATGCCCGAGCCGTCTCGATCAATGCCCTGCGACTCACCGAACCGGGGCGGGGCTGCGGCACCGAAAGCTTCGCATCGAGCAGCAGCGGTTCGAGCTCAACAACCGTGAGCTCTACACCCCCCGAATCATCGGTCACAGGCGAGATCCTAGGTTAGAAGTTTGACCCGGTCGGCGGAAGGACTGTCGTCCACTGGTCTCCTCGCGCCCAGAGCCATGTGGGCGGTGGAGGATCTGTCGACCGTGCGGCTAACCGGTGAGGGCCCGTTAACTCGCGCGCCGAGGTGAAACGTCCGACCAGGCTTACGGATCGGATGCGCAGCGGAAACCCAGGTGCCCGGTAGTGCTGCGGATCGTGTGGCCTTGCCGAGCGGCTGGCCGGTAACGGTGGCAGTAGCTGGGCGCGCACAAGTGTGACCCTCCTTTGGTGACGAACCGGGTGCTCTCCGTGCGCTTCGCGGGAGCACAGCAGGAGGCGGCCACCTGTGCCTCGATGTCGGTTTCGGCATGTGAGGCGGTCCATGCCGACACGGTCCACTCCCACACATTGCCGGAGACGTCGAAAAGCCCGTAGCCGTTGGCCGGGTAGCTGCCCACGGGCGTTGTCAACCCATTCTTCTTCGGGAGGTCGTTGCGCCACGGGAAGTCGCCGTGCCAGGTGTTGGCCATCACCCGGCCGCGCGGCATGAAGTCGTCCCCCCATGGGTAGCGGGCACCGACCAGCCCGCCGCGTGCGGCGTACTCCCACTCAGCTTCAGTGGGCAGACGCTTAGTGGCCCAAGCCGCGTAGGCAGTTGCGTCATCGTGAGCCACGTGCACGACCGGATGCCGGTCCCGACCGTTGAGTGAGCTTGCCGGTCCGTCTGGGTGCCGCCAGTCGGCGCCGGGCTGCCAACGCCACCATCGCTGCCAATCGTCGAGCGGTACAGGCGCAGTCGTCGGCGTGAACACCAGCGAGCCTGGAACGAGATCGTTCGGGTCAGCGTCAGGAAAGTCCGCCGGATCGGGGGGCTGCTCAGCCACCGTCACATACCCCGTGTCCTTGACGAACCGCCGGAACTCGGCGTTGGTCACGGGGTGGATGTCTATCCAGAGGTCGTCGACGGCAACCTCGCGGACCGGCTGCTCCTCCGGGTAAAAGTCCTCGCTGCCCTGGATGAGCGATCCACCCCCGACGAGCACCATGCCACGCTTGCCCATCGGGCCATCGTATGAGACGGGACCGTTGCGTTGCCGCGGTCGCCGAACGCTGCCACCACGACCGCGACACCCTTTCTGCCACGCGACGTAGAGCAGGGAGGTACAGCAACCGTGTCACCACCCGACAGGTCCAAGACTGTCCAAATAAGGATCGAGGAGCGCCGACCGAGCCTGACAGCCTACGAATTAGACGGTTCGGGCTCTCGCTCGGAGGTCACGGGCCGTCCTGGGACGAGAGGGCCGTTGAAACCAGACCCGGGAACCGTCCTGTTCCTTCGCGAGTTCTGCTGGGTCGGTCTGCTCCCTGAGGCGCGGCGGCTTGGCCGACCATGCCTTGAGGCCCTGTAGGACCTCGGTCTAGAACGTGTCGACCGATGTCAGGAGTCCCTCGATGAAGGTTCCTTGTCCTCGTCCGCTTTTTAGGCCCATGGGGCTGTTGATTGCCACGCTGAAGGAGCGGTGGTCTTGCTCGGATCCAACACTAAGAGTTCGGGATTCTCACGTACTCGGCCGACCACGACAACACCGAACGTGCGCGGCACGAAACGCCACCATCACGGACGGAGGCATCCCCTTCGTATCACGCGACGTACAGCAGCGAGTACAGCCACCGTGCCACCACTCGACACGTCCAGGACTGTCCAAATGAGGATGAACGAGCACCAACTAACCTCCTAGGCGGTGATGCCGCTCCTTTGCAAGCAGACGGTTCGACGGGACGTAAGCTGACTCTCTTCGGACTGTCCCGCGCCTAGTGGTTATCTAGGTTGTACAGAGACGAGGGCCCCCTCCGACGGGGATCGTCCGGGCAGATCGACCGATTTCAACAGAGGACGTGCAGCAGCATGAGCGAGAAGGTTTGGTTAGTCACCGGCGCCGGCCGGGGCCTAGGCGTCGACATCGCGAAGGCTGCGCTGGCCGCTGATCACGCGGTCGTCGCCACCGGACGGAGCCCGGAGAAGGTCAGCGCGGCGGTCGGGGAGCATGACGACCTCCTAGCGGTCAAGCTGGACGTCACCGATCCCGCCGACGCAGAGGCGGCCGTGGCGGCTGCGGTCGACCGGTTCGGCCGGATCGACGTGCTTGTCAACAACGCGGGCAACTTCAACGCCGGCTTCTTCGAGGAGCTGAGCCCGGAGGACTTCCGGGCCCAGATCGAGACCACCTTCTTCGGCCCGGTCAACGTCACCCGCGCAGCCCTCCCGGTGATGCGCGCGCAACGCTCAGGCCTGGTGGTCACGATCTCCTCCACCGCCGGCCTGGAAGGCGGAGAGTTCACCAGCGCCTATGCCGCATCGAAGTTCGGAGTTGAGGGCTGGATGGAGTCGCTAGCCCCGGAGGTGGCTTCGTTCGGAATCCGCACGATGCTGGTCGAGCCCGGCTTCTTCCGCACCGAGCTGCTCACGCCCGAGTCCACCAAGTACGCCGACGTATCGATCGAGGACTACGCCGAGCGGACCGAGCAGACCGTCACCGCCTGGAAGGCTATGAACGGTCAGCAGGTCGGCGATCCGGCCAAGCTCGCCGACGCGCTAGTCTATCTTGCAGGTCAGGAGGAGCCGCCGCTGCGCTTCGCGGCCGGCGCCGACGCGGTCGCCGCGTTCGAGAGAAGGGCCAACATCCTGCTCGCCCAAGCCAACGCCTACCGCGATCTGTCCAGCAGCCTCGCCCTCGATTCCGCCTAAGTCAGGTCGGGCCGTAGCGCTCAGGTGGACGGCGGCCTGGCTCAGGTCCGTGGGCGTCCAGCGATGGCCGGACTAGTCGAACGCCGTCGTCACCAAGTTTGTCACCCAACCCGAGCCGCGGCCTCGGATTGAGGCGCTGGGCGAGTTAAGCCAGAGTCAACTCCCCTTCCTGCTGTCGCCCCCGGCGGACGCATGGTCGGTGTCTGGGTCTCACTTCGAACTTGGCGGCTTCGGTTCCAACTTGCCAGCCATCACTGCGAGTTGCGCCCGCGCGACGGCCAACGCACCGACGACCGAATCGGCGACATCAACAAACCGTGCGGTTCGACTTCGGTGACCCTCTCCGGCCAGCGCAGCACAACCAGGACAGGGCCGCGAAGCGGCTGGATCAGGTACACGGTGAACGTGGTGTCCTGGCCAATGTCGATGTGCGCCAGGGTGGTGATGCTGGAACTACTCTCAGTCATTGGGGATCTGCTCCTTAGACGCTGTGGATCTCCTGGCCCGGCCGGGTGCTGCGAACACCCGCCGGGCCGCTTATCCCTGACGCATAGGGCGCCAGGAGGGTCCTGCTAATTGATCTTGTTCTGACCTCCCTGTGGTTTCACCGCTCTCGATGTGCCCTCGTCGAGCGCCCAGAGGAGGCCGCCCACCCGAGTCGCCACCTCGCGGCGAATCGGGTCGGTGACGTGCTGGTAGCGGGCCGCCATCGAGGTGCTGGACCAGCCCATGACATCCATCACCGTGGGCTCCGGCACACCGAGGACTAGGAGCACCGTGGCCGCGGTGTGACGAGCGTCGTGAAGTCGTGCTTCCCGCACGCCAGCGCGTCTTAGGAGTGCCTTCCACGCGTGGTAGTCGGTGCTTGGGTTGATCGGGCGCCCCAGCTCATCCGCGAAGACCCAACAGCCATCTGTCCAGAGCTGACCGGCTATTGCCGCTCGCGATCTTGTTCCTGTCGATGCTCGATCAGCAGCTGGACCAGGGGCGCAGCAGCACGCTGTCCTACCGGGCGACTGGAGGGCCGGCGGCGGTGTTGATCGCATCATCGAGGTCGCGTTCTCCGACAACATCGACCTGGATGCTGCGGTGGCCAGAAACGAGACGATCATTGCCGCGTACGCCACCCGGCACGACCGGCCGGACTTCCCGTTCTGGCCGATGCTGTTCGACAACATCACCATCCGACTGGTCGGAAGCGACGACTTCCCGATCAGCGCCAAGCAGCAAGCGGCCGCAGACCTCACCACCGCTGCACACGACGGTGCTCTAGCCGTCCGCATCGGCACCCCAGTACCGCTGGCCGACATGGCAGCAGCTCACGACCGAGTCGACGCAGGCAGCCGAAACCGAGACCTGGTGGCCATCCCTCCTGATGGTGCGTAGCTCGGCGGCCTGGGCGGCTGCTGCAATGAAGACGGC
>JBKPNA010000390.1:0-9958 GCA_046765695.1 Actinomycetota bacterium
CGGTGGTCACCGGCGCGATCTGCGCGTCGAAGCGGCCCTCGTCGCGGGCGGCGGCGGCCTTCTCGTGCGAGGAGACCGAGAACTCGTCGAGCTGCTGGCGGGAGAGGCCCCACTGCTCGGCGATCATCTCCGCGCCGATCCCCTGGTTCGGCGTCACGCCGTCGTACCGGTCGAGGAAGGTGCCCGGGTAGGGCTTGGCGTCGCCGACGGAGGCGCCCATCGGCACCCGGCTCATCGATTCCACACCACCGGCGACCACGAGGTCGTACTGACCCGCCACGAGCCCCGCCGCGGCGAAGTGCACCGACTGCTGGGAGGAGCCGCACTGCCGGTCCACCGTCACGCCGGTCACCGACTCCGGCCACCCGGCGGTGAGCACCGCCGTGCGGGCGATGTCGAAGGTCTGCTCCCCCACCTGGCCGACGCAGCCCCAGATGACGTCGTCCACCAGCGCGGGGTCCACCCCGGCGCGCCCGACCAAGGCGTTGAGCACGTGCGCCGACAGATCCGCCGGGTGCACCCCGGACAGCCCGCCGTTGCGCTTGCCGGTCGGCGTCCGCACGGCCTCCACGATCACTGCGTCCCGCATGTCCCACCCCTTGTCCGGTGCTCGCTGGCGGGTCCACAGTACGACTATTTACGTATCCTGAATACCAGCAGACCGGAGACGCCGTGATTTCTCGACAGCAGTGGGCATTGAGGATACTTTGCGGCCATGGACTTCGAGCTCACCGATGAGCAGGCGATGCTCCGGGAAGCCTCGCGCGACCTGCTGACCGACCGGGCGCCGGTAGGGGTGCTGCGCGAGCACCTGGACGACGACGCCGAGGTCGACGCGGCGCTGTGGCGGCTGGCCGGTGAGCTCGGGTGGACCGGGCTGGTGGTCTCCGAGGAACACGGCGGCTCCGGCCAGGGTCTCGTCGAGCTCGCCCTGGTCGCAGAGGAGATCGGCCGAGCCGTGGCCCGGGGCCCGTTCCTCCCGACCTCGCTCGCCGGCCTCGCCGTCGACCGGGACGGCGGCGACTCCCTGCGGCCCGAGGTGCTGCCGACCTTGGCGGAGGGAAGGGCCTGGGCCACGTGGGCTTTCGCCGAGCCCCATCGCCCGTGGACCGTCGAGGGCCTGAGCACCACCGCCCGCCCGGACGGCGACGGCGTCGTGCTGTCGGGCACCAAGACCGCGGTCCAGGACGCCGACGGCGCCCGCTGGCTGCTGGTCACGGCCAGCGAGGAAGGCATCGCGACCAATTTCCTGGTCGACCGGAATACCCCTGGGGTCACGGTCCGCAGGCAACGGACGCTGGACCTGACCCGCTCGTTCGCCGAGGTCGTCCTCGACGGCGTCCGCGTGCCCGCGGCTCACCGGCTCGGCGGCGGGCAGGCAGGCGTCCAGCGCCTGCTCGACGACGCGGCCGTGCTGCACGCCGCCGACACCCTCGGCACGCTGCAGCGGATGCTCGAGCTCACCGTCGAGTACGTGCGGGTCCGGGTCCAGTTCGGTCGGCCGATCGGAAGCTTCCAGGCTGTGAAGCAGACCTGCGCGACGATGTCCATGCACGTGCAGGGCGCCCGTGCCGCCACGTACTACGCGGCCATGGCCGCCGACGCCGGAGCCGAGGACGCCGCCAGGGCGGCGTGCGTGGCCGCCGCCTACACCTCAGCGGTCGCCGGTGAGGTCGCCGGATCAGCGTTGCAGCTGCACGGTGGCATCGGCTTCACGTGGGAGCACGACCTGCACCTCTTCCTGCGCCGCGCCAAGAGTGACGCCGTCCTGTACGGCGACGCCGCCCTCCACCGCGCCCGCCTGGTGGGGCTGCTCGCCGGCCGGGCGGCCGTGGCCTGAGCTGCGTTCCACGCCCGAGGAAGACCGCCGGGAAGGGTCGGCCCGCCGCTGTCGGTGTGCCCTCGTCGCCCCGTGCAGCCGCGTGTGACGTCCCGTCGAAGCCATTCGCCCACGCCGCGAACCCGCAGGGACCGTCGTCGACGCGTCCTGCTCAGAGGGGCACAGCCGCTGGCCACCCACCTCGAACGGATGAGAATGAGGGTCCCGAAACACGATTGGACGCGCGGGATCACACAGCCGTCACGGAATACGCCCTAGACTCTCGGTATCCCCGAATAAGCAGGAGCACGCTCATGTCGATTGCCGTCGCCGACCAACCCGGAGACGATCCGGCTGCTGAATTCAGCGCCGCGACGCCGTTCGGTGAGCCCACGGTCGACAAGCTGGCCGCCCAGGTGGCCCGGCGCATCGAAGCCGAGGTCGTGCGGCGTGGGTGGCCGGTCGGCGAATCGCTCGGCTCCGAACCGGATCTCCGTGAACGGCACGGGGTGAGCCGCTCGGTGCTCCGCGAGGCGGTCCGACTCGTCGAGCACCACCAGGTGGCCCGGATGCGCCGTGGCCCCAACGGTGGGCTGTTCGTGGTCGCGCCGGACGCCGGCCCGGCCGCGCAGGCGATGGTCATCTACCTGGACTACGTCGGCACCAGCGTCGCCGACCTGATGGAGGCCCGCCGGCTGCTCGAACCGCTGGCCGCCGGCCTGGCCGCGCAGCACGTCACGGAGGAGGGCATCGCCCTCGTCCGGCGCACCGTCGACGGCGAGACGATCACCGACGGTCCCGAGGACCGCACGGCCGAGACCCTGCACGTCGTGCTCGGCCAGCTCTCCGCGAATCCCGTCCTCCGCCTGTTCATCGACGTGCTGATCCGCCTCACCGCCCGCTTCTCCGAACCGTCGGGGGCCTCCCCGCGAGAGTTCCGCCGGGCGCGCGCCGAAGCGATCCGCTACCACGCGGACATCGCCGACGCGGTCATCGCCGGGAATTCGGGCAAGGCAGAAGCGCGCTTGGCCGAGTACCTCGACGGAGTGTCGGAGTGGATGCGGCAGCACAGCCGGACCGCGACCTCCGGTGGCGCCCGGCCGGTGGTCCCGCCGGTGCGGGACGACGAACCACGGGCCAAGCTGGCCGAGGTCGTGGCCGGGCGGCTGCGCGAGGACATCGCCGCCAGCGGCTGGCCGGTCGGCGCCGTGATCGGCTCCGAGTCGGACCTGCTGGCCCGCTACGAGATCAGCCGCGCCGTTCTCCGCGAGGCCGTGCGGCTGCTCGAGTACCACTCGGTCGCCCGGATGCGCCGCGGCCCGGGAGGCGGCCTCGTGGTCGGGACGCCGGACCCGCAGGCCAGCATCGACACGATGGCCCTCTACCTGGAGTTCATGCGGGTCTCCGGCGCCGACCTGGTCACCGTCCGGGATGCGATCGAGCTCGGCATCGTGACGCGGGTGGCCGAGCGCCACGACCAGCCAGGTGTGCGCGATCAACTCGAGCAGGCCGTGCGGTGGGCCAACCAGGACCCGGACGACCTGGACAAGGCCGACCACTTCCACGCGGTGCTGGCCGAGCTGGCCGGCAACCCCGTGCTGGCCCTGTTCCTGCGCATCCTCACCCAGCTCTGGCGCCGGCACTCCGGTACCGAGCGGGCCGACACCGGGCCCGAGGCGCGCGCTGAGGTGGAGCACGTGCACCGGCGGATCACCGAGGCGCTGCTCGCCGGCGACGAAGGGCTGGCGCGCCACCGGATGCGCCGCCACCTCGCTGCCCTCACCGAGTGGTGGCACTGACCGCGGTCGCATCGCGAGGTCGACAGGTTCGACGTGGCTGAAGCGGCGCGGCACGCCGCCCGCACACCGTCGTCCACGGTCCGGTTCCCGACCGCCTCGGCGAACCCGCCACGTGCTCGTCGGTCAGCCCAGCCCCGCGCCGCCGTCGACCCGGAGGGTCTGACCGGTCACCCAGCCGGCCGCGTCGCTGCAGAGATACGCCATCGCCTCGTACAGCTCGCGGCTCGTGCCGATCCGGCGGACGGCGAGGCCGGCGACGATCTGCTCGGCGTCCTCCAGCCGGCTACCTGCTGCCTCGAACGCCGAGATGCCCGGCGCGATGCAGTTCACGGTGATCCCCAGGTGACCGACTTCGCCGGCCATGCCCGCCGTCATGCGTTCGACGGCGTTCTTGGTGAGCGCGTACGCGTTGGCCCCCGACCGCGACGCGACGGACGACACGTTGATCACTCGGCCGCCTCCGCTCTCGGCCAAGGCCGGCACCGCGGCCTGGTAGGTCCGCAGCGTCCCCGTCACGTTCACCGTCCATGCCGCATCCCAGACCTCGTCGGGGCAGTTCAGCAGACCCGCCTCGTGCAGGCCCCGCCAGAGACCGGCGTTGTTGACCAGGACGTCGAGCCGCCCGAACTCCTCGAGCGTGCGGCGCACCAGCGCCTGGGTGCTCTCCCGCGAGGTCACGTCGGTCTCCACGCCGATGCACCGGGGACCCTGGGCCGACGCCTCCTCCGCGGCGCTGTCGGTCCCTTTCACGTCGGCGAGGACGACAGAGGCGCCGTCCGCTGCGAAGAACCGCGCGTAGTCGCGCCCCAGTCCGCGGGCGCTGCCCGTGACGATCACGACGCGGCCGTCCAGGCGTCCCATGCTCATCTCCTCATCCAGCCGGTCGGGTCTGCGTGGGTCAGCACGGGGTCGTCCCACCCGGAGCCGTCCCGGATGAGGAAGACCTCCCGCTCGGCGGTGTCGACCACCGCGTAGGTCAGGACGCCGTGCCCGCCAGGGTCCCGGGAGAGCTCCAGCGACCCCGGGTTGACCACGAGCGTCCCCCCGTGGCGGACCACCATCGGCACGTGTGTGTGCCCGAGGACCAGCAGGTCGGTGTCGAGATCCTCGCAGCGGGAGAAGCGCGGATCACCGGCGTAGAGGTAGTCGTACGACCCGTCGAACGGGTCGGCGTGCACCATCGTCAGCCGCAGGCCTCCGACGGTCGTGGCCAGCCGATCCGGGATGTCGTGGAGGAACGCGAGGTCCACCGGGCGCACGTGCGGCGCCTCCCGCGCCCGCCGTCCGGCCGGGCCGGCGAGCAGTGCCTCGTGGTTGCCACGGACGCAGCGGATGCCGTACTCGTCGACCAGGTCGACGGTCTCGGGCGAGAGGCGGTACTGGTAGTGGGCGTCGCCGGCCAGCAGGATCTCGTCGACCCCCGCCGAAGTCAGCTCTTCCGCGGCTCGCCGCAGCGCCGCGTGCCGGCAGTGCACGTCGGCCAGGATGCCGATCCTCACCGGCTCAGCAGCTCGTGCAGCGCCGCCAAGCCGCGGTCGCCGGCGTCCGGGGCGATGTAGGGCGCGACCCCGACGACCAGGGCACCCGCCGGCGCCTCCTCGGGCCGGTCGTCGACCACGACCGCGGGACGGTGTGGCCGCGGCAGGTGCCCGGTCAGCAGGCGCCCGTCGGCGTCACGACCGAGCTTGTCGTACACCCCGGCCAGCAGGGTTGCGAGGCCGTGCCGGACTGCCACCTCGCCGGCATGCGCACGGCCACCCGCGCTCCAGAGCACCAGCGTCGCCCCGTTGGCGTGCAGGGCCGTGAGGACTTCCCGCGCGTGGGGACGCAGGCTCGTCCCGCTCAGGGAGTCGACCAGGCAGCCGTCGACGTCGAAAGCCCAGACGGCCCGGTTCGGCAGCGCGCTCAGGAGCCGGCCGCCACGGTCTCGCCCATGTACGCCCGCTCGAGCACGGAGGGGTCCGCAGCCAGCTCGGCTGCAGGCCTGTTCAGGACGGTGGCGCCGTGGGCCAGCACGACGGCGTCATCGGCGATCTCCAGCGCGAGGCGAACGTGCTGCTCGACCAGGACCACGGCGGCACCCGTCTCCGTCGCGACCCGCCGCACGATCGGCAGCAGCTCTTCGACCATGACCGGTGCCAGCCCCATCGACAGCTCGTCGATGAGGAGCGCCCGGGGGTTGAGCATCAGCGCGCGACCGACAGCGAGCATCTGCTGCTCACCACCGGAGAGCTTGCCGGCCTCGACCTTGTACCGCTTCTTCAGGGAGGGGAAGTACTCGAGGACCTGCTCGATCGTGGTCCCTCCGCGGCGGCGGCAGAGAGCGAGGTTGTCGCGAGTGGTGAGGCCCGTGAACAGCGCCCGGTCATCGGGCACGAGGACGATGCCCTTGCTGGCCGCGGCCCGGGCATTGCCCTTCGGCATGGCCACGCCGTCCAGGAGCACCTCGCCACCCTGCGCCGGCTGCAGCCCGGCCACGGTGAGCAGCACCGTGGTCTTGCCGGCTCCGTTCGGGCCGAGCAGTGCGGTCACGTGCCCTGGCTCGAGGGTGAGGTCGAACCCGCGGACGACGGGGCGGTCCTTGAGGTAACCGGCGTCCAGGCCCCGGCACTCGAGCAGCGCGGTCATCGGCCCGTCACCACCGTGTTGCGCGGGGCACCCGGCTGCGGCTCCTGGGACGACGTGCCGAGGTAGGCCTCCGTCACCTTCGGATCGGTCCTGATCGCGGCTGGTGGCCCGTCGGCGATCACCTTCCCGAGGTCGAGGACGACGACGCGGTCGCACACCTCCAGCACCAGCCCCATGTCGTGGTCGATGAGCAGGATCGTCACCCCGTAGTCCCGAACGCCGCGCAGACGTTGCCCCAGCCACTCGCTCTCGGTGCTGTCGAGCCCGGCGGCCGGCTCGTCGAGCAGGATCACCTTGGGTCGACCGGCCAGCGCACGCGCGATCGAGACCAGCTGCCGGTGGCCCTGCGACAGCTCACGGACCGGGCGGTCGCGGACGTCGTCGAGCTTGAGCACCCGGAACAGCCGGGGCATGTAGTCCTCGTCCTGCGACCACTCGGTGTGCGGACCGCCGTGCCGGGCAGCCTCCTGCCCCACCGAGACGTTCTCCTCCACGCTGAGGTCCTCGTAGAGCTCGATGCCCTGGAACGTCCGCCCCATGCCCGACCAGGTCCGCCGGTGTGGCTTGACGCCGGCGATGTCCTCGCCGATCAGCTCCACCCGGCCGGTGGAGGCGGTGAACCCGGTGACCGCGTCCACGAGCGTGGTCTTGCCGGCACCGTTGGGCCCGATGAGGCCGACGATCTCGCCCTCGCGCACGTCGAAGGAGACGTCGTCGACGGCCACGACGCCGCCGTAGCGGACCCCCACGGACTGCAGCCGCAGCACCGTGTCGCCGAGCGGCGCAGCCGTCACCGGGGTAGCGGGCACGGCCGTGCTCGTCGCCGGCGCTTCCACGTCGTCGAGGAAGCTCTCGTCGTAGGCCTCGGGTGCACGGGCCGCCTGGCGGGTGACCCGGTCGTGCAGCCGGTCGACCAGGCGGTGCCACGGCCCGACGATGCCCTCCGGCTCGGCGATCACGGTGAGGATGAGGCCGACACCGGCCACGATGTCGTACCAGTAGCCGAGCGAGAACGCGTTGTTGAGGAGGGTGTAGAGGATGCCGCCCGGGGCGACGACCCCGGCCACGATCCCACCGGCCAGCGACGTGACACCGGCGATGTAGACCGTTGCGAACAGACCGAGCCCGCCGATCGCCGTGAACGCGTCCGCGGTGGCCAGCGTCTGCGCGTAGCCGAGCAGCGCGCCCCCGATGCCGGCGATGAAGGCGCCGATCGCGAACGCGACGATCTTGGTCCGGGAGACCGCGATGCCGGCGGCGGCGGCGGACCGCTCGTTGGCGCGCACCGCGAGCATCGCGGCGCCGAGCCTGCTGCGCCGCAGCGCGGCGACACCCAGGCCCACCAGGAGCAGCAGCAGCGCGCACATGAACCCGAACGCCAGGCGTGGGTAGGCGTCTCCCTGCCCGATCCCCAGGTCGATCCCGAAGAGGGTCGGCGAGCTGATGGGCGAGCCGGCCAGCCCGCCGTTCCACTCCGAGTTGCGGAACCACAAGGACTCCAACGCCACGGCGAGCGCAAGCGTGACGATGGCGACCGGGAGGCCTCGGATGCGCAGCGCCGGCAACCCGACCACGACCCCGATCACCGTCGCCGCGAGGGCAGCCAGGAGCGGCGCAAGGGGGAAGGGCACCCCCCATGCCTCGGCGAACCGGTTCAGCGCGAACGCCGAGACGCCGGCCAGGGCGAGTTGCGCGAGGCTGATCTGCCCGGCATAGCCGGTCACCACGACCCACGACAGGCCGATGAAGGCGTAGACGAGGGTGAAGATGACGCCGGCCCGCGTGCCTCCGCTGGTGGCGACGAGAGCCACGACGGCGATGACGGTCCCGATGACAGCGGGGATCAGCACGTTGCGCGGTCGAGGTGCGCGGCCGAGCGAGCGCTGCACGATCGCCCCCCGCGAGGGCAGCGGTCGGCCTCGGAGGACCAGGAACACCAGGATGACCGCCAAGGGCACGAGCTGGGCGGTGCCGTTCGCAGGCAGCCACGTCCAGACACCCTGCAGGTAGGTGAGCTCCGACTGGAGCATGCCGATGGCCAGCGCGGCGACGATGGCAGGGCCCAGAGCGGTCAGGTTGCCGACCAGTGCAGCCGCGAGAGCGGGCACGATGAACAGCGTGTAGGCGCTGGGCACGACGGGCACGATGGGCGCGATCAGGATGCCGGCGACCCCGGCGACCGCGGCGCTGATCGCCCAGTTGAGCAGTGCGATCCGCTCGGGTGACAGGCCGCTGACGAGGGCACCCTTCTCCGACTCGGCCGCCGCACGGGTCGCGAGACCGAACCGGGTGAAGCGGAACCAGAGCGTGAGCACGAGTCCGATGAGCACCACGATCACGGCGAACCAGACCCGGTCCTCCGGGATCCGGATGCTGCCGAACTCGACGATGTCTCGGGGCAGGATCGGCGGGACCGACTGGGCCGCCGTCCCGACCTGCGCGGCCAGAGCAGCTTGGATGATCAGGAGCACCCCGACCGAGGCGACCGCCTTCGCCACCGGGGTGGCGTTGCGCAGCGGCCTGAACACCAGGACGTAGAGCAGCATCCCGAAGAGGGCCGTGATCACCAGCGAGATGAGGATCGAGGGGATCTGGCCCGGATCGCCGCCGATGCTCACCGAGCGGTCGAAACCCGGGATGGGGATGAACAGCTCTCCCTTGCGCAGGAACGCGTAGAAGTACGCGGCCAGCAGCGCGATCGCACCCGTGCCGAAGTTCACCACGCCGGAACTGCGGTAGGTCACCACCAGCGCCACCGCCAGCGCGGCGAACACCGCACCGTTGCCCAGGCCCAGCAGCAGGAATCCGATGTGCAGCACCGCCGCACCACCTCGTTTCACGTCATGAGCGCGTCGTCTGCGCGACTGTCGGCTGGAGACTCCGGGCCGGACAGAGCCATGGCCTCAGGACGGGTGTGACCTGAGTCGCAGACGATAGAGGAGACTCAATTAGGAGTCAATGCGGTGCGGCGACGTCGTCATGAACACCGCCGCACCGCAGGCTCGCTACAGCTCAGCCACCCAACGCCTGGGCGGCGTCGACGGGCTCGTAGTCGCCGGGCTTGGTTCCGGAATACGTGGTCACGAACAGCTTGGAGTTGCAGATCGTGGCCTTGATCACGGGGTTGGGGAACTGGTTCTGGTCGCAGGAGAACGTCTCCCCGTCACCGATCGGCAGTGGCACGTCCTTGGCCGCCTTCAGGGCTGCGGTGACCGTCTGCGGCGTGACGTCGCCGCCGCCCTGCGCGCCGGCGTTGAACGCCCGGACGAAGCCGAGCATCGAGAGGTACCCGGTCGGCGTGAGGCCGCCGCTCGGCGCGTCGGGGGCGTACTCCTGCATCACGGCGCGGTAGAGCTGCGCTTCCTTGTCGTCGCTCTGAGTGTCGCCGGTGGCGAAGAGCACGGTCCCGTCGATGCCGGACTCCCCGACCGCGTCGATCACCGACGGCGCGACGCAGGCCGCGTTCACCATCTTCGGCTGCGTCGCCCCGACCGTGGCCATGGCGGAGAGCACTGCCTGGCACACGGTCGCATCGGCGACGACCGTCACGGCGTCCGGATTCGCCTGCGTGGCCGCGGTGACCTGGGACGTAGCGTCGGCCGTCCCCTGCGGCACGGTGACGAGGTCCAGGGTGACCCCCTGGCCCTTGAACAACGGGGTACCCACGGCGTTGACCGTCGAGATCAGCTGCGGGTTCTCCGCGCCGATCATG
>JBKPNA010000391.1:0-5014 GCA_046765695.1 Actinomycetota bacterium
GGGCGTCGGCTCCTGTGTTGGCCGGCTCGATGAGACAGCGGGACTCGATTTTGTCGGCGTTGGACTGGAAGTCTCCGGGCGCGCAGCCGACCTGGTGGGGGTCGGCACGGAGACTGTCGGCGTACGCGGTTGACTTGCTGAGCGTGATGGCGATTGCGACACCTCTATGTTCCCGCCGCCAGCGCATGAAGTGAGCACGGCAAGGGCCAACGCAATGCCAGCCATTCTCATGCTCAGCGTTCCAACCGCGCCGCCCGATCCAGCTCTGGCGCTCAAACCGACCTCCTGCATCGTCCATTGAAGCTAGCCACGCTCCGGCCAGGCACGGGCCGCCCACACCGTAACGTCCGGGCTGTCTCACCGGGCGGCGGAGTGGTGAGCCCGCCGAACCAGGCAGTTCCACCACGTAGTCAGGTCGAGTGGGCGCGTCGTCGTGGCTGACGCTTGCCGAACTCCATTGGTCTGAGGTTTCTCGTGGTGCAGCGGCCGACTCTGCCTGCGGACGCAAGCCCGAAGTCATGCAGGGTTGGGGGCATGGCCGCCATACCACCGGATCGGGAAGGACTACGCCCTTTCGAAGCGGCCCGCGGCACAGACGCAGACCGATTCAGGCAGCGTGATTGACGACGGACCGGAACCCGCGCGGGCCCGGATACGACCCCGACGGTCCCTACACGTTCGCCGGTGGCCCCATGGGGTAATTCGGGTGCGGTCCGGGTTCACCGACGGCGGTTCCCCGCTCCTCGACCTGAGCCTCGTCGTCGGTGTGGAGGTGGTCGCGGACCAGCTTGTCGGCTCCGGTCAAGGACTTTTCCACCTCGGCCACCCATTGTTCGTCGAAGACAACGACGACGCCCGAGCTGCCGGGCGGGAGCGCCCACTCCACGTCCGCCTTGATCCTGCGCTTGCGGACCCGGTCGACCACGGCGCCGGTGCCGGCGCCCAGACCAGCCCCGAGAGCGGCGGTGGCTAACAGCGAGGGTGGGAAGATCAGGCCGACCAGGGCGCCACCGATGGCGCCGATTTTCGCGCCGGTTCCGGTCTCGTGACTGGTGTCCTTGACGTGGATCTTCCCGTCGCTGTCGCGCTCCACCAGGGCGAGCGCCTCGAGTTCAATCACGTCGTCGGCCGCGGACTGCTTGAGGGAGTTCCAAGCCGCCTCTGCGGCACCGGAGTCACTGTACGCCGCGATGTAGAGATCCTGCAGGACCTCATCTTCGTCGGCCATGCTCATCACCGTTCCTTTCGAGCCTCATCTTGTTCAGTCTGCTGGGATTCAAGTGCAGCGTGCCGCGGGGTGGTTGGTCACCACCCTCGCCGGGGTAGTGACGGCGAGGTACTCGATCGGGCTCGAGGCTCACCGGTGCGAGGGGCACAGTGGAGTCGTGCCCGTCGAGTCAGGATCCCGCCGTAGGTTCACATGGCGCGCTCCCTGGCTTGCGGTTGGCGCTGTCTTGGCCGTGGCCGGCGGGTTTGCAACCGCGATCCAAACCCCCGGTGCATCGCATGGCTCGTCCGCGCCCATGCCTGCTGGCTCGGTGATGACCGCGCCGATGTCCACTGCTGCAACGCCCTCGGTCCCGTCGGTGGCGCCACCTCTGCTGGCTCCCGGGCCGGGGACGGGCGTGGTGGCCACCCTCTGCCAGGAACGGCCCGTTCTCCGGGTACTTCAGTTCAACATCCGCTCGGCGATCAGCGGCGCGGGCGGTGTGGACCTCTCACAGATCGCCGCCGAGATCCAGGCCGTTCAGCCTGACCTGGTCAGCCTCAACGAGGTCGACAGTCGCACGCTGCGCACACGCGTCGACGAGCCGGCCTATCTCGCCAAGGCCACCGGACTGCGCGTGGTCTACGGACCCAACTTGATCTACGACGGCGGTCCCTTCGGGAACGCGATCTTGACGCGCTTCCCGGTGGTCGAAAGCCACAACCTCAGGCTGCCCGGGACGCTCGGGCTGGAGCCGCGGGGACTGCTGACGGCGATCCTCAGCGTCGACGGGCGCCAGGTCGCGTTTTCATCGACCCACCTCACTGAGGGAACCGATCGCCGGCATAGCCGGCTGCTGCAGGCGCTCGCCGTGGCGCAGGCACTCCACTCGATGGCCGCACCGACAATCCTGGCCGGTGACCTGAACTCTGCTCCCGCCGACACTCCCCCGCGGATCCTTCGAGGGCATCTCCTCGACGCCCAAGAGGAAGGCGGCACCGGGCTAGGCGACACCTTTCCCCAGGCTAATCCCAGCAGCAGATTCGACTACATCCTCTACGACGACCACTTCGCCGTCGTGCCCGGCAGCACCCGCGTGCAGACCTCCAACTCCAGCGACCACCGGTCGGTGTTCACAGAGCTGACCTTGCTCCCGAAGCACCCGTGCTGACCCGATGCTCACCGCAGACAACCTCGACTTAGATCGTGGCCGAGCTGCTGTCGTCACGCTCACAAGCGGACGCGTACGCTCCGCCGCCGTACCCTACGACACGGGACGGCGCACGCTCAGCGGGCTGTCAGGCGAGCACCCGCAGCTCGTCGCCGACCCCGAACCCGCCCGGCGTAACGACGGTGGCGCCGATCGCCAGGCAGCTGTCCCGTTCGGCGTGGATCGCACGGAGGACGTCGAGATCCTTCTCAATGCGCCCGTCGACGCCCTCAGGCTGCGGCCGGGTGACCATGACGCAGCGAGTGATCCGCTGCCGGACATACAGCTCCGCGGCGCCGAGCGCCACCCGGGAGCGGACCAGCGCGTCCTCGCCGCTCCCGTCCAGGAGGACGTTGGCGCGGAAGCGCCGCGGTGGCCAGTCCGCGATCGTCGCCCGCGACAACAGCGAGACGTTGACCTTCCCACTGTCGTGGAACGCTCCGGTCGAGCCGCGGAACTGCTCCCATGCGGCGTCGTGCTCGAAGTCCGCCGGGTTCTCGAACACCCGCTCCCCAGGCTCGGCCGCCGCCCGCAGGGTGACTGATCGACCCAACCAATCCGACAGCGCCCGGTCGTTGTCGGTCGTCGTTCCGTCCGGCAACGTGATCGTCACCGCGCCATCGTCGCGGTAGGCCGCCGCCGCGAGCAGCAACTGCGGGACCCGTCGAGCGGTCAGTCCGAGGCCGGTCTCGGTGTCGAACAGCGCGAACGCACGGTCGCCGCGCAAGCCCTGCGGCTCGACCTCGGCCGCCTCGATCCGCTCGCCTTGCATGGACTTGACCGGGAAGCGCCAGATCTCCTGGACTCGCACCGTTCCACGGTAGGGGATGTCGGGACGGCCGGGAGCAGCCCGCCGGTCGGCTGCGTCCTTCGTCACCGATCGATATCGGACGCTGGCCGGCCCTGGATCGTGTCACGGCTATCAGAGAAGCAGATGGGTACTGGTAGCCCCGACGGGATTCGAACCCGCGGTGTGGCCGGTCACGGAATTCAGCGGGAGACTGGGGCATGAGCATGGGCGGTAGCCGGGTATGACGGTTTCGCCGGGCGAGGACTCGGCTCAGGACCGGGCAGCGGTGATACTGACCCCGGATCAGCGGGTCCGGGTGGGCGAGCCCGACGACCCCGTGAAGCTGCCGGCCGGGACACTGACGTTCCTGCTAACCGACATTGAGGGTTCCACTCGGCTGTGGGAGTCCGATCCGGTGGCAATGGAGGTGGCGCTGCAACAGCATGATCGTCTGCTGACCGAGGTGATCGAGGGGCATGGCGGGGCGGTGATTCTCTCTCGCGGGGAGGGTGACAGCTTCTTTGCCGTCTTCCACAGCGCGGTGTCGGCAGTCGAGGCGGCCGGCGCGTGCCAACTTCGACTCAAAGACGAGGTCTGGCCCACGAGGGCTCCGTTGCGGGTGCGGATTGGGTTGCATACCGGGGAGGTGCGGGTGCGTGGCGGTGATCATGCCGACTACACGCCGATCAACCGGTGTGCCCGGGTGCGGGCCGCCGGCCATGGCGGGCAGGTGCTGCTCACCAAGGCCACCGGTGACCTGGTGGCGGGCCGTCTGGGCGGCGGGTTCGGGCAGAAGCGGCTGGGTGAGTTCCGGCTGCGGGATCTGGTCGAGCCGGAGCTGATTTTTCAGCTCACCCATGCCGAGCTGCCGGTGGACTTTCCGCCGATTCAGACGGTTGCTGAGCGCACCGGCAATCTGCCGTTGCAGGTGAGCTCGTTCATTGGCAGGGCCCGGGAGTTAGACCAAACCACGGCCGTGCTGGGCGAGGCGCGTGTGGTGACCTTGACGGGGGCCGGCGGGGTGGGCAAGACCCGGTTGGCGTTGCAGGTCGCCGGGCAGGTGACGGCTCGATTTGGTGATGGGGCGTGGTTGTGTGAGTTGGCGCCGGTGCGCGATGTGGCCGGGGTGGATGATGCGGTGGCGGCGGTGTTCGCGGTGACCGCGCCGGCCGGCCTGAGCACCAGCGAGGCGCTGGTGGAGTTCCTACGTGCCAAGCAGCTGCTGTTGGTGCTGGATAACTGTGAGCATCTGCTGGAGGGGGCGGCGGCGCTGGCCGACGCACTCCAGCGGTCATGTGAGCAGCTGGTGATCTTGGCGACCAGCCGTGAAGGCCTCGGTATTGAGGGGGAGCGGCTCGTGCCCGTGCCGCCGCTAGGGGTGCCCGGCGCCGACGCCGACCTAGCCGCGATCAGCCAGGCGGAGGCAGTACGACTGTTCGCCGACCGCGCGGCCGCGGTCAAGCCCCAGTTCGTCGTGACCGCCGAGAACGCTGCCCCGGTAGCTGCCGTGGCGCGGCGGCTGGATGGGATCGCGCTGGCGATCGAGCTCGCGGCTGCGCGGATAGCTGCGATGACCCCGGCCGAACTGGCTAGGCGGCTGCAGCGAAATTTCGCGGTGCTGGCCGCTGGCCGGCGCGGTGCGGTGGGGCATCACCAAACACTAAGGGCCACTATCGACTGGTCCTACCAGCTGCTCACCGAGCCGGAACAACGACTGCTGGCCCGGCTAGCAGTGTTCGCTGGCGGCTGCACCCTGGATGCCACCGAGATGGTCTGCAGTGGGGACGGTATCGACCCAGAGACCGTG
>JBKPNA010000392.1:0-3208 GCA_046765695.1 Actinomycetota bacterium
GGGTCGGCTCAGTCAGCATCGGGGCCAAGGTGTCGATCGCCGTCTCCAGCTGGGACAGGTCCGCCGCGCCGCCCGGGCCCGAAGGGGTCCCCAGAGCCAGGAAATGCACGTCGGCCCAGTCGGCGATCTCGGCGTAGTCGGCGGTGAACCGCAGCCGGCCGGAGGCGGTGTGAGTCGCCAGCAGTGGCTCCAGACCGACCTCGAAGATGTGCGACTGGCCAGCGTTGAGCGTCTTGACCCGATCGACGTCGATGTCTACGCCTACGACATGATGACCGAACTCTGCCATTCCTGCGGCGTGCGCAGCCCCCAGGTAGTTCGTGCCGATGACACTGACCCGCAAAGTCACGCGCACGAGTTTGACACAGTTCAGGCCGCGGTCCGTCAGCTTCGGCGCTGCGCAGCCTCCACCGCGGTCAGCCAGGTTTCGGCAAACGCCGGCCCGTCGACGTCAACCAGAACGTGAACCGGGGATCCGGCGGGATCCTGAGCGAATCGCAGCACGCCACGCTCTAGCACCGGGCTGAGCCGATCGTCGGCGAGCGACACGCCGGTCCAGCCGACCGCCACGGCGGCGGCAACGGGGTCGTACTGGAAGTTGAGCAGGTCGTTCGGCAGCCCGGCGTGTGCGGCGCCGAGCTCGGCCATCCGGTACTCGGTCGCGTGCGCCCGAGCCTGCCTGGCCAGCAATGCGCCGACCGGCCCGGACGCGGCGAGACGGGGCAGGTCCGCGGCTCGCAGCTGAGCCCGCATCGTCGAGGTGAGTGTCGCCAACGTGAGGTCGGCTTCCCGCAGCACGGTGGTCGCCGCATCGGTGTCGCACTGCACATTCCAGTCCATGTCCGGGCCCCAGGGCGGCAGGTCGGACGCCGGCGGATGCACCCAGCCGCCCATGGCGACCACCGGCGCCCCTCCGGTGCCCTCCGGCAGGGTGGCGAGGTTGGTCCAGGGACCGATTGCCAGGATCGTCGCGCCGATCTCGACGCTCGCCGCGAGCAGCTCCTGTGCTGCGCCCGGCGGCGACGGGCGTGGCTCGACGGGAACGCCCCAGAACCGTTCGTGGTCGGCCGGCTCGCCCATCGGGAGGCCTGTGGTCAACGAGACCGGCCCTCCGGCCGCGATGGGGATGTCGAGGCGGCCGGTGAGGTCCAGGAAGTACGCCAGGTATCCGGCCCTCCGGCCGTCCGGATCGGCGGTGGTGGTGATGCCGACGATCTCGACACCGGGCCAGCCGAGCAGCATCGCGATCGCGCAGGCGTCATCGGTGTCACCGGCGAAGTCGGTGTCGACATGCAGCCGTAGCGGGGTGCCTTCCATGCGGCGCCGTTGCCCTACGGTCGGGCGTAGAGGACCAGCTCGGACAGCCGGCCGTCCCCCAACGGCTCGGCGTCCGGCAGCCGCCCCACCTCCCGGTAACCGGCGACCTCGGCCACATGGCGGGATGCCACGTTGTCCACCGCACAGCGAATCATCATCGAGCTGGCCAGTCCGGCTGACTGGACGTACGACGTGACCAGCCGGACAGCCTCGCTGATCAGGCCGCGGCCGCGGGCCTGCGGATGGGCCCAGTAGCCGATCTCCGCCCGCGGTGCGTAGCTGCCCAACCCCTCCACGCCGATCGAGCCGAGGCACCGGTCATCATCGGCGTCCGCGACGCACCAGACAAGCCCGGTGCCCCGTGCGGCGAGCTCACGGGTGTACTCGACATAGCTCAGCGCATGCCGGCGCTCGTACGGCCGGGGCAGCGAGACCAGCCAATGCCGGGTCCGGACGTCCGAGCAGGCCTCGACGATGCGATCGGCATCCGTTTCGCGGAACGGCCGCAGCACGGTGCCGGCGCCGAGCAGCTCCGCCGACAGCAGCCCGCGACGCGGCGTTCGCGGGTCCTCGCTCGTCATCGTGGCGACCCAGCCGTCCACCAGCGTGCCGCGCTGCACGAGCAGCCGGCGGACCGGGCCGTCGAAGGTGAACCCGGCTGCCGCGGCCACCCAGCGGGAGGGCCAGTTGCCGGCTTTCGCCCGCCAGCGCAGGGTGGACAGGCCGACCACGTCGAAGCCGTAGTCGCGCACCAGCCGCACGGAGGCGGTCATCAGGCCGCGGCCGCGCGCCCCGGGGTGCAGGCTGAACCCGATCTCGGCCCAACTTGGCTCCTCCAGCCGCAGGTGCACCAGGCCGCAGTGCTGCCGTACGCCGTCCCGGGCTGCCTCCACCGTCCAGTTCAGGATGCTGCCGTCCTCCCAGCCGCTGGTCATCATGGCGAGGTAGTCCCGGGCGTTGCTCAGCGAATAGCCGCCTGGGGGAGTGGGCACGCTCAGCGTCCAGCGAATGGTCTCCGGGTCCCGGCTCTGTTCAACGATCGCCGGCAGGTCCTCCTCGCCGGCGGCCCGCAGGGTGACGCCCGCCGCCGGGTCGACCAGGATCGGCACTCCATCGGGGAACGCCCGCGCAGTCGGCCGGGAGCTGGGGACGTGGTCGATCATGGGCCTATCCAACCTGGCGACGTTCCCCTCAGCAACGTACTTATTCGGTTGTCCGGAACTGGCCGGGCAAGTCCGGAGGTCACTACGCTGCTCGGGTGAGCGGCGACGCCGACAGCGATAGACCCCGGGACGGCTGGCAGCCATGAGTGCTGTAGTGATCAACATCGTGCTGATCATGGTCCTGGTGGTGATCCAGGGCGTCTTCGTCGCCGCCGAACTGGCGCTGGTCTCGCTGCGGGAGAGCCAGATCCGGGCACTGGCGCATCGCGGCAAGCGCGGCCAGCTCGTCGCGAGCCTGACCGCCAGTCCGAACCTTTTCCTTTCGGTCGCCCAGGTTGGCGTGACCGTCTCCGGTTTCCTGGCGGCCGCGTTCGGGGCCGACCGGCTGTCGGAGGATTTGACGGCGGTGCTTGTCCGGACCGGTCTCAGTGCAGGTGTCGCCGACACCGTTTCGGTGGTGCTGATCACCATGGCGATCTCCTACGTGTCGATCGTGATCGGCGAGCTGACGGCGAAGCGGCTGGCCCTGCAGCGGGCGGAGGCGTTTGCTCTCGCTCTGGCGCCGCTGGTCAATTTCGTCGCCCGAGCAGCCCGCCCGGTGATCTGGTTGCTGGGCGTGTCCACCAACGTGATGGTGCGCCTGGTCGGTGGCGATCCGGGAGCCGCCCGCGAGGAGGTCAGCGACGAGGAGATCCGGGCCCTGGTGAGCACCTCCAGCACGCTGAGCG
>JBKPNA010000393.1:0-7039 GCA_046765695.1 Actinomycetota bacterium
GACCGAACACGTACGCGGTACCGACCGCGAGGAACGCGATGATGGCGGCGACCTTGATGCCGGCGAACCAGAACTCGAACTCGCCGAACGACGAGACCGAGAACAGATTGGTCGCGGTCATCGCGCTCAACAGGATCAACGAAACCAGCCACAACGGAACGCCGGGCAGCCAGTACTGGACGATCTTGGCACCGGCGATGGCCTCGAACCCGACGATGATCACCCAGAAGTACCAGTACAGCCAGCCGACCGAGAAGCCCGCCCAACCCCCCAGTGCATCGCGGGCGTAGTCGGCGAACGACCCGGTCGACGGGTTGGCCACCGCCATCTCGGCCAGCATCCGCATGACCATGATGACCAGGAACCCGCACAGTGCGTACGCGATGAACGAAGCCGGCCCGGTGCTGCCGATGACCACACCCGAGCCGACGAACAGACCGGCGCCGATGACACCGCCGATGGCGATCATCCGCAACTGACGGTCGTTGAGCCCCTTCTTCAACACCGTTGCGCTCATGACGCTCCCAGCTGACTCACGGAATCCTCCGTTGCGTATTGTGCACACCGAAGCGTGTCATTTGTCACACTGCCTCCGCGTCACTGGTGCGTCAAGGGGCCGGGGCGACGCATCGCCGCGTCGGGAGATCGGTTAGTTGCGTCGACAAAGTGCGGCCGTAGGTCGTCGGAAGTCGGGATCGACCCGGGCACTTCAGTCGATTTGTCCGTATTGCGCGTATCGGGCGGTTCGCTCAGAGCCGTCGACTGTCGGGCGGAACTCACGTCGTGTACGGCCGTGACGATTCGGGCGCCGCGAAGCGAACTGAGGAGCACGATCGCGTCGGCGCGGTTGAGGTCGGCCGGGACGACAACCCGTTCGTACAATGTGGATGCCGCGATGCGGCGGGCGCGTTCGGTGCCGGGCAGGCAGCCGGAGTCGAGGGGTGGCGTGTACCAGCGCCCGTCGAGCCGGATGGCGAGATTCGCCGTGGTCGCCTCCGTGAGTTCGCCGCGGGTGTTGACCATGAGGACGTCGTCGACGTCCCTGCGCCGCGAGCGTCGCTCCTCGTACGGCTCCCGCAACGAGGTCTTGTGGAACAGCCACCACGACTCGGGATCGACCGGATCGTCGTCGAGGCCCGCGGTGCAGGGTGTTCCGCGGGCCGGAGCCTCGGCAAGATCGACGTCCACGCTGCCGTCGCGCTCCAGACGCAGGCGCACCAGCACGTCGGAACGGGGTCGGTGGGCGCTTAGCCTGCGCTCGAGTTCGGCATCGGCGCGGGTCTCGTCGAACCGGAACCCGAGATGGCGGGCCGATGCCGCAAGTCGCGCCAGGTGGTGATCATGGTTGGCTATCCCGAGCCCACACCGGTAGCGCATGGTCTCGAACAGGTGGAAGGGCGTGCGGGGGTGCAGGATCACGGTCTTGGCCAACACCTCGCGGTGCTCAGCGGCCGGTTCGGAGCTCCAGGTGATGCCGCCGCCGGTTCCGTAGACGGCCGTCTGATCGCGCCGGTCGATCACCGCGGTGCGGATCGCGACGCTGAAGCTCGCACTGATGTCCTCGGTGGGCGGTGCGACCCACCCGATCGTGCCGCAGTAGACCCCGCGCGGGGTGTCCTCGAGCTCGCGGATCAGCGCCATGGTTCGAGCCTTCGGCGCTCCGGTCACCGAGCCGCAGGGGAACAGCGCCGTGAACAGCTCCGCCAGCCCCGTGCCGGGTCGCAGTTGCGCGGTGACGTCCGAGGTCAACTGCAGAACGGTGGCGTAGCGCTCGACGGTCAGCAGCGCAGGGACCCGCACGGTGCCCGTCCTGGCGATGCGCGACACGTCGTTGCGTACCAAGTCCACGATCATCACGTTCTCGGCGCGCTCCTTGGGATCGGCGTGCAACGCCGAAGCCCGCGACCGGTCCTGCTCGGCGTCCCGTCCTCGCGCCGCGGTGCCCTTCATCGGCCGCAACAACACCTCGTCGCGACGACGCCGGAAGAAGAGCTCGGGACTGGCACTGGCGATCACGAACCTACCGAGGTCGAGGTAAGCGTTGTAGGCGCCTCGTTGGGACAGCGCGAGATCGCGGTAGAGGTCGAGCGGGTCAGCCTGGAGACGTCCCCGCATCCGAACGGTGAGGTTGGTCTGGTATGTCTCACCCGTGGCGATGTGGGCGCGGATGGTCTCGACACGGCCCTGGTACTCGCGCCTCGTCCAGTCCGGCCGCCAAACGGCCGCACGACCACCCGGCTGCGGCCGATCGGCCCGGCGGCCATCGTCGAGAACGGGCACCTGCCAAGGGGCCGCGCACAGCCCGAACCACGCCAGCGGCGGCCCGTCCAGATCGTGGGGATGCGTCGACAGCGCGGGATCTAGGCCTGCGGCCGCCTCGTAGGCGACGTAGCCGTAGGCCCACGCCCCCGCGTCGGTGGCCTCGGCCACGGCGGCGATCACGGGCAGGACCGCTTCTGGACGGTGGGCCATCACGATGCGGTGCGGTGCGGGAAACACGAGGGCGCGCCCGGTCTGGAGGTTGTCGAATCTGGCTGCCTGCCGACCGGACTCGCACCAGCCGTCACGCTGCCCCGAGCCGCTACCCGAGCCGCTTGGCCAGCTCACGGCGCCACCGCGCGAAGGGTCGCGGTCGGTCGATGCCGAGCACACCCGCGGGCCGCTCGGAGGCGTCCAAGAACACGGCGAGGAAGTCGCCCGACTCCGGGTCGCCCTCCTCGATTCGCACCGACCCACCGGCCGGCCGGTGCCCGGCGAACTGGATCTTGTGCCCGTATTGGTCGGACCAGAAGTAGGGCACGGCGTGGTGGGCGGGCAGCGAACGCGCGGTACCGAGCAGGGCCGAGGCCGCGACCGCGGGCTGCTGGAGCGCGTTGGTCCAGTGCTCCAGTCGGAGCAGGCCCCCCGTGTAATCGCGGTGCGAGTTGGCGCAGTCGCCGACGGCGACCACGCCCGGAACCCCGGTCATCCCGCGCGCGTCTGTGACGACGCCGTTGTCCAGGGTGACCCCGGAGCCCTCCAGCCACTCCACGTTCGGCGCGGCCCCGACCCCGACGACGACGACGTCGGCGGGGAGCTCTCGCCCGTCGTCGAGCAGTACGCCGGTCACGCGTGGCGATCCGACGAGGCGGGATACGCCGATTCCGCAGTGCAGTCGCACCCCGTTGGCCGCGTGCAGCCGGGCGCAGGTCTGGCCCATCTCGGTGCCGAGAGCACGGTGGAGCGGTACCGGCGCCGCCTCGACCAGGTCGACTTCGACGCCGAGCCCGGCCGCCGTTGAGGCGACCTCCGCCCCGACGAACCCGGCACCGATGACGACCAGGCGAGCGCCGGGAACGAGGTCGGACCTCAGCGCGCGCGCATCGTCGAGCGTGCGGAGCGTGTACACACCGATCGGCGCTTCTCCAGGCAGTTGCCGGGCGCGGGCCCCCGTTGCCAGTACCACTGCGTCGGAAGCCAAGCGCTCGCCGTCGTCGAGGACGACGGCGCGTTCCGCGGTGTCCAGAGCGATGGCCGTTCGGCCGAGCCGCCAGTCGACATCGAGATCGGCGTCGTCCGGCTCGACGAGGCCGATGTCGACCTCGGAAGCGGTTCCGGCCAGGAACTCCTTGGAAAGGGGCGGCCGGTCGTACGGAGCGTGCTTCTCTTCGCCGACCAGGACGACGCGCCCCTCGAACGCCTGCTCCCGCAGCGCCCGTGCGGTCGACAGCCCGGCGAGCGACGCTCCGACGACCGTGATGCCGCGCATCACGCCAGGACCCCGACGCGAGCGAGGGTGGCGTCGGATAAGTCCGCGGAGCCCGCCGCGTTGGCCGATTCCGACTCGTGGACGTAGACCAGGCCGTCTTCGACCACGACCAGGTGCGTCCGCACGGGCTTCTTCGCCGGAGGACCGCTCGGACGGCCGGTGCGCAGGTCGAAGCAGGCAGCGTGCAGCGGGCACTCGACGGCGCACCCCTCGAGCCATCCATCCGACAGTGAGGCGTCTTGGTGCGTGCAGGTGTCGTCGATCGCGAACAGTTCGCCGTCGGCGTTGAAGACCGCGATGGCCACTTGGCCCTGGACACGAACGGACTCCCCGACGGGGATGTCGGACAGCTCGCCCACGAAGATCATCAGTACTCCTCCCCTTGCGCTTCTGTTGCGTATAGCGAATCCTTACGTGTAATCCGCAACAGTAGGATGAGGCTACACCCCATGGCTCGTCAACGACGGAACTGTGACCCAGCCCGCCCGATGGGCCGCCAGCAGGCGCGTGGAGGGCGAGGAGAGGACGGGCGGCGCCACGCCTCCCGAGCCTTGACCGAGCCGGCGAACTCTTCTTAGCCTGCCGATATTCCACTTGTTCATCTGCGGTCCGCGCTGCTGAGCACTCGCGCGTCAGACCGCGCCGCAGCCATCGCTGCCCCCGCATCGGTAGGAGTCAGATGATCGATAAGCCAGGGCGACCTCGTCGCAACGTCGCCCCGCCTGCGATCGCATACGAACGGACCGTCCGCCGGGCTGGCATGGCGGCGTCGATAGGCAACGTCGCCGAGTGGTACGACTTCGGGATCTATTCCTACTTGGCCGCCGTGGTGCTGGACCGGGTGTTCTTCCCCGAGGCGGGCCAGTGGTCACTGGTACTGACCTTGGGCGCATTCGCAGCGGCTTTCCTCGTGCGGCCGTTGGGCGGGTTCGTACTCGGGCCGATGGGTGACCGCGTCGGCCGCAAACGTGTACTGGCCTTCACGGTGCTGCTGATGGCTGCGGGCACGATCGCGTTGGGACTCGTGCCGAGCTACGCCGCGATCGGCGTCGCCGCGCCCATCCTGGTGTTGGTCACCCGCATGATCCAGGGGTTCTCCGCAGGCGGCGAGTACACCGGCGCACTGACGCTGATCGCCGAATACGCTCCGGACCGTCGCCGCGGCTACTTCGGCAGCTGGCTCGAATTCGGCACGATCACCGGCTACACCCTCGGCGCGGGCGTCTGCACCGCACTGATCGCCGTACTGCCTGACGAGGATCTGCTGTCATGGGGTTGGCGAGTGCCCTTCATGCTGGCCCTGCCGCTGGGCATCACCGGCGTATACCTGCGATTCCGCCTTGAAGACACGCCTGCTTTCCGGCAGCTCATGGAGCGGTCCCCCGCTCTCGCGACGATGACCTATCGGCGAGCGTTCCAGATCCTCGTGAAGCGCTACCGATCAGCGGCTCTCGCCGCAGGCGGCCTGGTGATCGCCTGGAACGTCACCAACTACGTGCTCACCAACTACGTTCCGACCTACCTGACGGGCACCTTGCCGCGCTACGGCCAGAGCAGCACCAGCGAAACCGTCGCTACCGGTATCCAGGTCGCGGTCACCCTGCTCCTCCTGTGCGTCATCCTCACCGTCGGAAGGATGAGCGACAGAATCGGTCGGAAGCCGATCCTCATGACCGGCAGCGTTTCGTTGATCGTGCTCGGACTACCCTCGGTGTGGCTGCTGCGCGAGGGGTTGACCGGCCAGATCGTCGGCCTTCTGATCATGGGCGGGGCGCTGGTCTGCTTCGCGGCCGTCGCCCCCTCCACACTGCCCGCGCTCTTCCCCACGATGATCCGGTACGGCGGCCTGGCCGTCACGTTCAACCTGGCAGTCTCCCTCTTCGCGGGCACGGCGCCGACGATCATCGAGACAGCGGTCACGACGACCGGGAACCTCGACTGGCCCGGCTACTACCTGATCGGTGCCGGCGTGATCGGAGTGATCAGCGTGGGCTTCATCAAGGAGTCGGCGGGCAGGCCGTTGGCGGGCGCCGCGCCTTTGCTCTCGAGCGCCGACCTGCCTCCACCGCCGGAGTTCGAGCGAATCCCGCGGGAAGGCCCCCACCGATGACTCCGGTACGACCTACACGTCGGACCAGGACCTGCTGATCACCGACTGGCCCGGGGCCGGGCGTTCGAAGTAGCCGAGTCGGGCGCCGATCTCCCGCGCCCCCACCACCAACCGCGCCGCCACCGCCGGGAACGCCGCAGGGTTGAGCCGATGCGAAGGCCCCGAAGCACCCACCGCCGCGATCACCTTCCCCGTCGCATCATGCACCGGCGCCGCCACCCCGTTGAGCCCGATCTCCAACTCCTCCGAAGTCTCGGCCCACCCCCGACGACGCACCACCGCCAACTCCGCCTCCAACACCGCCGCCCGCGTCACCGTGTGCTCGGTGAAACGCGCCAACCGACCCCCCAACACCTTCCGACGCGTCACCCCGTCGGCAAACGCCAACAACACCTTCCCGGTCGCCGTGGCATGCAACGCCGTGCGCTGACCGATCCAGTTCCGACCCGTGATCGACGACGTCCCGTACTCCTGCAAAATGTTCATCGCCTCGGTGTCATCCAAAATCGCGACGTTGACCGCCTCATCCAACTCCGCAGCCAACCGCCGACAAATCGAACGACTCTCCGTCGGCAACTCCAACTGCCCCGCCGTCGCCGCCGCCAACCGCAAGATCCCCAACCCCAGACGGTACTTCCCCCGCTCCCCGTCCTGATCGATCAACCCACCGCTCTCCAACGCACCGATCAACCGGAACGCCGTGGACTTGTGCACATCCAACTCCGCGGCCACCTCGGTCACACCGGCAACCCCCCGCTGCGCCAGCAGATACAGGATCGCCACAGCCCGATCAACCGACTGCACCTGAGACGGCTCAACCGCACGCCCGCCCCGCACTGCACTACTCACGACCCGACTGTACGTGCCTCGGGACACACCTGGACCGAGCCCCTTGACACGGCTCGAAGGCGAAACCTACCGTTGCGGAAGACGCGCTTAAGTGCGCTATCTGAAACAAAGTGGGCCTAGATCAAGTGTCGCCGAGGTGCCCCGTCAAGCACGGGCACGGCCGGGGATCGGGGTCTCTCGCCGTCCACGTCCCGCGTTCGAAAGGTGTTCCGTGTCCGTCAGCACCGAACTGCCCGCAAGTCTCATCCCGACGCTGCCCGGCCGCTCCTACACCGATGCGGCGCTCTTCGTGCAGGAGCAGGAAAGAATCTTCGAGGCGTACTGGTTCGCCG
>JBKPNA010000394.1:0-3114 GCA_046765695.1 Actinomycetota bacterium
AGATGTGTATAAGAGACAGCCACCCTCGAGGAACTCCTCGGGGTCGAAGTGCTCCCAGCCCAGGCCCTCAATGTAGGCCCGATGCGCCTGCAGCGAGGCCACTCCACGGGCGAACGTCGCCGTGGTGTCCACTCCATGCCGGGAGTCGGGCGATGATGCGGCCCAGACCTGCTTGACGCCGCCCCACGGGTCCAGGCCAGCCTGGACCTGATCGGCGAAGATCCATCGGTTACCGGCGTCACGCACCGCATCCAACGTGGCCTTTCCGGTGGCGATGTGATCAGCCGTATTGAGATTGCGCCCACCCCAGGTGTCCCGGAAGTTGTTGGTGATCACGATCTCTGGCCGGTGCCGCCGTACCGCGGCACAGATGGCACTGCGCAGAGGTACGCCGTACTCCAGCACGCCGTCGGGTAGACCGAGGAAGTCGATCACGTCGACGCCCACGATGGCGGCCGAGGCGACCTGTTCCGCCTCACGCACCCGCCGGCACTCGTCCGGCGGCAGCCCGTCGATGCCGGCCTCCCCGCTGCTGACCATTGCGTACACCACCCGTTTGCCTTGGTCGGTCCATCGCGCCACTGCCGCCGCAGCGCCGAACTCCAGGTCATCGGGATGCGCAACGACGCAGAGCGCACTCGTCCACGACTCGTCTACCGGTTCCAGTTCAGCCATGGGCCCGAGCGTAGAGGGTGCCACCGACCACTCGCCTACTCTGCTGCCATGGAGCTGCGGCCCGCGTGAGCGAACCGATCGTCGTGATCGGCGGCAGCCTGGCCGGACTCGCAGCGGCCGCCCGGCTGGCGAAGATGGGCCATCGGGTCGAGCTGTTCGAGCGCAGCGACCGGCTCGGCGGCCGATGGTCGGCCACCACCCTGCCCGCGGGGACAGCTGTCGACGAGGCTCCCGCGGTCCTGGGCTTCCCCGCTCCCTGGCGGGACCTCTTCCGCAAGAGTGGTCGGCCGCTGGAAGCCGAGCTCGCCAGGATCGGTTACGCGCTGGTCCCGGCGCCCCCGGCGCTGCTCGTCTTCGCGGATGGTTCCGAGCTGACCTGGCCGGCGACCCGGAGTGGCCAGCTGTCCGCATTGAGCAGTGCGTACGGAGACACCGTCGCCGCTGCCTGGCAGGACTTCCTGGACCGGCTGGATCAGGTCTGGCAGACGCTGCGCCCACTTGGCTGGGAAGCGGAGCTCCAAGACCGTGCCGAGCTGACCCTGGCGGTACGTCGCCGGCTGCTCGGTCGGCAGAGGCTCGCTCGACTAGCCCGGACGATGCCGCATCCGCACCTGGCAGCGCTGGTCCGCAGCGTTGGCTACCGACAGGGCTCCGTTCCGGAACGGACGCCGGGCTGGGTGGCGGTCGACCTGGCGCTGCACCGCACCTTCGGCCGCTGGCAGTTGCAGCCCGTCGACTCGGCCGTCAGCGGCGAGGTGGGCCGCTCCTCGCTGCTGGTGGAGGCGCTTGCGGCTCGGTTGCGGCTGCGGCAGGTCACCGTGCACACCGATTCGCCGGTGACGGCCATCCGGCTGGTCGACGGCCGCGTTCGGTCGGTTGGTACGGCGATGGGTGACCGGCCCGCGGCAGCCGTGGTCAGCACGGTGGACCCCTGGCACACGTACGAGACGCTGCTACCGCGCGCGGCCGCCTCGCGCACCCGGCGTCAGGTTCGCTCGCTGCAGCCTGCCAGCGCCCCCGCGATCACGCATCAGCTGGACGATGTTCCCGCTGGTCCCGACGTACGCGAAGTGACGACCCTGACCGTGGACGGTGTGCCGGTCGTCGCATACAGCCGCCGGGTGCCCGGTGGCACGCTGACCAGCCGCCACGACTACCGCCAGACCACGCCACGCCCTGGGGCAGGAGTGGCCTGGGACGGGCTGAGCAGCTGGACCCGCCGGCCGCCGGTGACCGGCGAGGTGGCCGGGCTCTTCACCGCCGGCCCGTTCTCCCCCGCCGGCCCCGGCGAGTCGGCGGAGGTGCTTTCCGGCGCCCTTGCGGCGTACGCGGTCCAGGCCTATCTGAGCAAGTAGAGACAAACGCCGGCCGCATCCGTACGCCGTCGCCGCCGGTGAATGAGCAGCTACTGCCCTGCTGACGCCGGGGCGTTCCGTATACTCAGACGTTCATGTCCCGTGGATGAGGAACGCATTTCTTGACAGACGTGCAAGCGTCGAGCACCGTCGAGCGCGAGTTGGCGATCGAGCAGGCGCACGTGGATCTGGTCTATGCCCGATTGGCCGAAGCCACTCGCTCGGCGGAGCAGGTGGCCCAAGCCGGTCGTGACCTGTTCCAGTCCGACCGCGAGTCCTACCTCCGTGAGGAGGATGGCACAGGCCTGTACGAGCGCGACGTGTTCGCGTTCCAGGCGGCCAAGCGGCTGGCCGTGCTGGACGCCGAACATGAGGGGCTGGTCTTCGGCCGACTTGACCGAACCGACGGCGAGATCCGTTACGTAGGCCGGATCGGGGTTCGTGACGTCGACTACGAGCCGCTGGTCGTCGACTGGCGGGCACCGGCAGCCGAGCCGTTCTACCGGGCCACGCCGAGCCGGCCGATGGGCGTGGTCCGGCGGCGGGTGCTGCGCTGCCAGGGCGTCCGCGTGGTCGGCATCGAGGACGACCTGCTGGATGCCGCGCACGCCAACGGCGACCTGCCGGTCATCGGCGAGGGCGCGCTAATGGCGTCGCTGTCCCGGGCGCGTGGCGACACCATGCGGGACATCGTCGCCACGATCCAGACCGAACAGGACGAGGCCATCCGGGCCCCCTACCAGGGGTTCACGATGATCTCCGGAGGTCCAGGCACCGGCAAGACGGTCGTCGCATTACACCGGGCTGCCTATCTGCTCTACTCGAATCGGCGTCGGTTCGAGTCCGGCGGCGTGCTGGTCGTCGGTCCCAGCCGGGTCTTCATGACCTACATCGAGCGGGTGCTGCCCTCGCTCGGGGAGGACGCCGTCACCCTGCGCCCCATCGGGGCGGTCGCCTCCGACGTCGTGCGGATCACCGGTGACCGGGTCGACCCGCCAGTGACGGCAGCAGTCAAGGGCAGCCTGCGGATGGCCAAGATCCTCCGCCGGCTCGCCCACGAGCCGGCACCCGACCTGCCGACCGA
>JBKPNA010000395.1:0-6695 GCA_046765695.1 Actinomycetota bacterium
GGACGAGGAGGAGGAGTCGGTGGAGACCACCGGCGCCCTGCCACCGACCCGTGGACGGGTCGCCTTCGACCATGTGACGTTCTCCTACGACCCGGACATACCGCTGATCAAGGACTTGTCGCTCGTCGCCGAGCCTGGCAGCACGGTGGCGATTGTGGGGCCGACCGGTGCAGGGAAGACCACGCTGGTCAACCTGATCATGCGGTTCTACGAGCTGAATGGCGGCCGGATCACCCTGGACGGGGTCGACATCACCACTGTGCCCCGCGCCACGCTGCGCAGCGAGATCGGGATGGTGCTGCAGGACACCTGGCTGTTCCACGGCACCATCTGGGACAACATCGCCTACGGGCGCCCGGGAGCGAGCGAGGCGGAGGTCCGTGCCGCGGCCGAGGCGGCGTACGTTGACCGCTTCGTCCACGCCCTGCCCGACGGCTACGAGACGGTGATCGACGAAGAAGGCAGCAACATCAGCGCTGGCGAGAAGCAGCTGGTCACCATCGCACGCGCCTTCCTGGCCGACCCGGCGCTGCTGATCCTTGACGAGGCGACCAGCTCCGTCGACACCCGGACCGAGGTGCTGGTGCAGCATGCCATGGCCGCCCTCCGCTCGGACCGGACCAGCTTCGTGATCGCCCATCGGCTCTCCACCATCCGCGACGCCGACGTGATCCTGGTGATGGAGGCCGGCCAGATCGTTGAGCAAGGGTCCCATGCCCAGCTGCTCGAGGCCCGCGGCGCATACTTCGACCTCTACGAGTCCCAGTTCGCCGCCGCCATCGAGGCCTAGCGGGGCTGAAACTGGCGGAAGGTCAGGTTCATCCGCGGACCGATACGGCGGGCCGTCTTTGGCACGGCATGGGCGTAGTCGCGTTGTGACTCATCACGCATCACCAGCAGGTCCCCAGCACCGAGATCCCAGGTCCAACGCTGCCGAGTCACCCGGTGGCGCAGCACGAACTGTCGCCGCGCGCCAAGGCTGATCGAGGCGATCGTCGGCTCGGAACCCAGTTCAGGCTCGTCGTCGCTGTGGAAGCCCATGGAGTCAGACCCGTCGCGATACAAGTTCGCCAAGCAGGAGTTGAAGTCGAGGCCGAGCGCCTCGCTCAACCGATCCCGCAGCAGCTCCAGCGCTGCCGGCCAGGGGCGCGGCTCATTCACCACGCCGGAGTAGCTGTACGGGTGGTCGCCCATCCAGGCGGTCAGCCGCGGGGTCGGCACCGTGCGGCCGAACAGCGTGATCTCCTGCTGCTCCCAGCGGATCTCCTCGTGCAACCGGTCGAACAACGACTGGTGATCATCGACCCAAGCCGGCAAGTAGTCGACGCAACCCGGCCACAGCTCACGTTCTGACATCTTCAGCAGACATTGTGTGGTCAAAAGCCAACAACAGTTGGAGACCGGCGGAAGATGGGAGCGTGCACCGGCGCGATCCCAGAGCAGAGGAAGCAGCAACCAGCCGGTGGGCGGCATTGGCCGGAGTAGTGGCCGGCCTGTCCGGGCTGGGCATCGCCGGGCTCGTCACCCTGACCGCACCCGGCGGCTCCCCGGTCAGTGCGGTGGGTGAGCTGATCATCGCGCTGCTGCCTGCATCGCTGGTCAACTTCGGCAAGGAGGCTCTGGGCCTGGCTGACAAGCCCGTCCTGCTGGGCATGATCATTCTCGGGGTGCTGCTGCTTTGTGGCCTGGCCGGCCGGCTGGAGTACCGTCACCGGTTTGCCGGCGCGGCGATCTTCGCCGTCGTGGCGGTGATCGGGTTGATCGGCATCAGCGCCCAGCCGGGAGTCGGCGCCAACGCGTACGTCCCCACGATCGTCGGGCTGCTGCTCGGCTACCTCATCCTGCACGCCTTGATCACCAAGTTGCGCCGCTGGCGCCGTGGCCCGGCAGCCGGTGACGCCCAGTCAGCGGATCGGCGCAGCTTCCTGGCCTGGACCCTCGTCGCCGGTACGGCCGGCGCCGTCGCGGCAGTCGGCGGCCAGCTGCTCGCCAACGCTGTCACCGCCGTACAGTCGGCCCGCGCCCGGATGCGGCTTCCGGCACCGGTCAAGCCGACCCCACCGGTGCCGGCCGGTGCCGACCTGCACCTACCCGATCTGACCCCGTACGTCACGGCCAACGACGACTTCTACCGGATCGATACCGCGCTGCAGGTGCCGGTGGTCGACCCGGCAGAGTGGTCGCTCCGGATCACCGGGATGGTGGCGAACCCATTCCAGATAGACTACGCCACACTCGCCGCCAAGCCACTGGTCGAGCACATGGTGACGCTGACCTGCGTCTCCAACGACGTCGGCGGTCGGCTGGCCGGGAACGCCCTGTGGCTCGGCTATCCGATCCGCGAGCTGCTGGCGGAGGCGAAGCCCCAACAGGGGGCCGACATGGTGCTGTCGACCAGTGACGACGGCTGGACCGCTGGTACCCCGCTGGAGGTGCTCACCGACCCCAACCGGGAGGCCATGCTGGCCATCGGCATGAACGGCGCCCCGCTCCCGATCGAGCACGGGTATCCGGTACGCATGGTCGTCCCCGGTCTGTACGGCTACGTCTCGGCAACGAAGTGGGTGACCGAGCTGAAGGTGACCACCTTCGCCGCGGACCAGGGCTACTGGACTCCGCTCGGCTGGTCGGCCCACGGCCCGATCAAGATCGCGTCCAGGATCGACCGACCAGGCGGTCGCAGCATCAATGCCGGCCTGGTGACCGTTGCCGGGGTGGCCTGGGCCCAGCACACGGGTATCTCCAAGGTGGAGGTCCAGATCGACCAGGATCCCTGGCAGCCGGCCCAGCTGGCGGACGTGGTCGGCCCGGATACCTGGCGTCAGTGGAAGTTCGACTGGACCGCCACGGCCGGCGAGCACACCATCACGGTCCGGGCCACCGACGCGAACGGGAAGCTTCAGGTCGCCGAGCTCGCCCCGCCCGCCCCTGACGGCGCCACGGGATATCACCAGGTTCAGATCAGAGTCCGCTGACGCGGCGTTTGCCGCCCAGCGGTGGACTAGGTTCGTTGCGTGCGTATCGCAGTGGCCCGGGAGTCCGAGCCCGGCGAGGCACGCGTCGGGCTCATGCCGGAGGTGTTGGGCAAGCTACGGGCGGCCGGCTACGACATCGTCGTCGAGCCCGGTGCAGGCAGGCTCGCGCTCGTGGCCGACGAGGCGTACGCCGCCGCCGGCGCCACCGTCACGCAGGATGCGCTGACCGGCGCCGATGTCGTGGTCAGCGTGCAGCCGCTGCCGGAGGCCGCCATTCCGATCCTGCGGGCGGGCGCAGCAACCATCTCCTTCTTCCCGATCGCCAGCCGAGCCCGCGACCTCGACCTCCGCCGGGCCCGATCGCTGACCACGTTCGGCATGGAGTACGTGCCCAGGATCTCGCGGGCCCAGTCGATGGATGCGCTCAGCTCCCAGTCGCTGGTCGCCGGGTACCGGGCGGCAATCGTGGCGGCGGGCCGGCTGCGCCAGTTCTTCCCGCTCAGCATGACCGCCGCCGGCACCGTGCCGCCGGCTCAGGTCGTCGTGCTCGGCGCCGGCGTCGCCGGGCTGCAGGCCATCGCCACCTGCCGCCGGCTCGGTGCGGTGGTCAAGGGCTACGACGTGCGCGCCGCCGCGGCCGAGGAGATCCGATCCCTGGGCGCCCAGGCCATCGAGCTGGATCTGCCGACCCTGGAGGGCGCCGGCGGATACGCCCGGGAGATGACCGAGGAGCGGGCGGCTCGGCAGCGAGAGCTGCTGGCGCCGCACATCGCGGCCGCCGACGCGCTGATCACCACGGCCGCCGTGCCCGGTCGCCGGGCGCCCATGCTGGTCAGCTCGGACATGGTGGCTGCGATGAAGCCCGGCTCGGTGGTGGTGGACCTGGCGGCCGAGGCGGGCGGCAACGTCGAGGGATCCGAGCCCGGGGCCGTGGTGGAAATCGGCGGCGTACAGCTCTGGGGCGGGTCCAACGTGCCCAGCCAGATGCCGGCGCCGGCGAGCCGGCTGTACGCCCATAACATCGTCTCAGTGATCCTGCTGATGACCCGGGACGGCGGGTTCGCCCCGGACTTCGACGACGAGATTGTGGCGGCCATGTGCCTCACCCATGCGGGTGAGCTGCGCGGCCAGGCCGTCCGGCAGGCGGAAGGAGCGAGAGCATGAGCACCGAGCGTCGGGTAGCGAGGGACCCGGTCCCGCCTGGACGACTAAGCGAGGCACCGCCGACCCTTGTGACCAGCCTGGCCTCTAGGTGGCGAGCGCGTGGAGGAAGGCGGGATCCAAAGGTCCCGAGCGAGCGCGAGGTGCCAACACAATGAGCACCGAGCGCCCCGAGGTGCGGGAGCAATGAGTGACGCGATCGTCTGGTTGACCATCTTCGTGCTGGCGATCTTCGTCGGTATCGAGGTGATCTCCAAGGTCTCTTCCACCTTGCACACCCCACTGATGTCCGGGGCCAACGCCATCCACGGGATCATCCTGATCGGGGCGATCCTGGTCGCCGGCACCGCCGAATCCGTTCCCATCCTGGCGCTGGCCCTGGTGGCCGTGGCGCTTGCGGCGATCAACATGGTCGGCGGGTTCGTGGTCACCGACCGGATGCTCGGCATGTTCCTGCCCAAGCGGCTGGAGCAGCGCCGACGGACGGAGCTGGAGCCGTAATGGCCACATGGATCCAGCTCGGCTACTTGGTGGCCGCCATCTGCTTCATCGTCGCCCTCAAGGGATTGTCCTCCCCCCGCACCGCCCGCCGCGGCAACCTGATCGGGGCCGCGGGAGCGGTACTGGCCACCGTGCTGGTCCTGGCAGCCGGCAACCTGGATCATCTGTTGCCGATCCTGATCGCCCTGGCCATTGGCACCGCGATCGGGGTGGTCGGCGCCTACCGGGTGCAGATGACCCAGATGCCGCAGATGGTGGCACTGTTCAACGGGGTGGGCGGTGGTGCCGCAGCGATCGTTGCCCTGATCGAGCTCGACGAGCTCCTCGGACCGTCCTCAGCGAACGTGCCGGGGGCAGCCCAGCCGGGCGAATTCAGCCTGGCCATCACCGCGTTCACACTGCTGGTCGGGGCGGCCAGCTTCGCCGGCTCGATCGTGACCTTCCTCAAGCTCCAAGAGCTGATGACCACCCGGCCGATCACCTTTCCCGGCTATCCACTGCTGTACGCGCTTGGCCTGCTCGCCGCCCTCGGGTGCAGCGTAGGCCTGATCGTCTTCCCCGGCCTGGCGCTCGGGGTGCTGCTCGCCCTCGTTGGCGCCGGCCTTGGCGTACTGCTGGTGCTTCCGGTCGGGGGCGCGGACGTGCCCATCGTGATCTCACTGCTCAACGCGTTCACCGGGTTGACCGTGGCAGCCAGCGGTTACCTGCTGCAGAACCCGCTGCTGCTGGTCGGCGGCACGCTGGTCGGTTCCGCCGGCACCCTGCTGACCCGGATGATGGCCAACGCGATGGGCCGCTCGCTGTTCAGCACACTCTTCGGCGCGCTCAAGGGCGGCTCCACCCAGGGCTCGACCGCCCTCAGCGACCGGCCGGTCAAGGCCGCCGGTCCCGAGGACGCGGCCATCCTGCTCGCGTACGCCGAACGCGTGATCATCGTCCCCGGCTACGGGCTGGCGGTGGCCCAGGCCCAGCACGAGCTCAAGCAACTGGTCGACGTGCTGACCGAGCGCGGCGCCAAAGTGGACTACGCCATCCATCCCGTCGCGGGCCGGATGCCCGGGCACATGAACGTGCTGCTCGCCGAGGCGCAAGTGCCGTACGAGCAGCTCAAGGAGATGGACGAGATCAACCCGCAGTTCAGGCAGGCCGACGTGGTGCTGGTGGTTGGCGCGAACGACGTGGTCAACCCCGCCGCGGAGACCACTCCGGGTGCACCGATCTACGGCATGCCGATCCTGCACGCCAACCAGGCTCGGCAGGTGATCTTCATGAAGCGCTCGATGCGTCCCGGTTTCGCCGGCATCGAGAACGAGCTGCTGTACGAACCGACCACCACCCTGCTGTTCGGTGACGCCAAGGACACCATGGGCAAGCTGCTCGCCGAGGTGAAGGCGCTGAAGGTCTAGTGCCCTCCGTCAGTCGGCTCCGCTGCCGCTGAGCGTCGGAAATCGCGCGCCCGGTGTCTGGACGAATGAAGTGAGCAGGCAACCCCTCGTGAGCGGAGAAAGCCGTGCGCCCCGCCGCCTGCGAACGAGTGTGGACGACACCGGTTAAGCGCGATGCGCGAAGCGGCAATCAAACTGAGCTGGCGAGCCACTCGCGGAACCCGGAGCCGCCGATCACCGCATCCGGTCCGGGCAGGTTGGTGCCCGAGGCGAATGCCTTCAGTACCTTGCCGATAGCGGGCAATCTGATCACGCGCTGAGTTGGCTTGCCGTCGGCCTCCCGCAGCAGGTCGACCGCCTGACCCAGGGTCGTACGCTCCGGGCCGGCCAGGTCGGCCGCTCGGCGGTAGCCGAGCGGGATCTCCCCGACCGCGGTCGCCACCAGCCGGTCGGCCACCCAACCAGTCTCACAGGACTGGAAGGAAATTTGCGGCTCGAGGCGAACCGGCCCGCGCTCGAACGGCCGCGCGAAAGCGGCGATCAGAGTGTGGAACTGGGTCGCCCGCACCACGGTCACCGGAAGTCCGCTCCGTTCCAGGACCAGTTCGGCGGCGTACTTGGCCCGGTAGTACGGGTACGGGGTGCGGTCGCAGCCGACGATCGAGATGTAGAC
>JBKPNA010000396.1:0-10307 GCA_046765695.1 Actinomycetota bacterium
GCTCCTGATTCGCGGAGGTGCCGTGCTCGCTGGAGCGGCCGGCGCGACCGTGATCGGTGCCGCCCTCTCTCCCACCAAGGCCCACGCGGCCGACGGTGGGTCCGTCACGCTCGGGGTGACCAACGACGCCGACCACACAACAACGGTCACCGTCGGGGGGCCGACCGGGAGCAGCAGCCCGACGCTGGCCCTGCACAACACCAACGGACCGACGCTGGCACTGGAGGCGCTGCCCCTGGGCACGGAGCTCGCACTCGGCGTGGGTGAGATCGTCAACACGGCCGCAGGACCTGAGATCGGGGTGGACTACGGGGACGGGAACTTCACCACATTCCTGGCCACCGGCCTGGATGTCAGCAACGCCTATCCGATCTTGCCCGAGCGGGTGCTGGACACGAGGTCGGCAACCAGCCGGCGGGACGACGTGGTCGACGGTTCGTCCGGCAAGCGGTTCGACTCGCTCGGCCGGCTCGGAGCCCAGAGGTTCATCGACGTGGCAGTCGCCCGGACGGAGGGCCTCGACATGATCGGGGTCTTCCTCAACGTGACGGCGGTTCGGCCCAGCGGCGCCGGCTACGTCGAGGTCTACACTCCAGGTCCCCGGCGGGCCATCGGTTCGGTCAGCCTCCAGCGCCACGTCACGGTGATGAACAGCGTTTTCGTCGCTCCTGCGATCACCGCAGACACGTACTACACCGTGCGGATATACACGACCCAGACCACCCATCTCGTGGTCGATGTGCTCGGGGCGGTCACCGGCTATCCGGTCGCAGCGAGTCCGACGCAATCTCTCGATCGGCGCCAATTGCGGCAGGCCAAGCAGCGCGCCCGGCTGATCAAAGCGGTCAAGGACCGCTAGCCTCAGCTGTGTAGCAGGGGCAGTAACTCCCGAACTGACCGAGAGATCATCGCCGGCGCAGGTAGGCCGCGAACATCGCGTCCGTGCCGTGCCGGTGCGGCCAGAGTTGGACGAAGCTGCCGGTGAGCGCGGCGTCGAGGGATCCCGGTAAGAGGCCGGCGGCCGGGATCACCTCGACGTCGTTCCGCGCGACCAGCGTCTCGGTCACCACATCGATGGTCTCCCGTCGGTGCGGGGAGCAGGTGACGTAGCCGATCACGCCGCCCGGGCGGGTGCTGTCGATGGCCGAGGCGAGCAGTGCCAGTTGCACGCCGTGCAGTTCTTCCACCGCGCCGGGTTGCCGGCGCCACCGCAGCTCCGGCCGTCTCCGCAGCGCTCCCAGCCCGGTGCAGGGCACGTCCGCCAGCACCCGGGCGAAGGACCCAGGCCGCCATGCGGCGCGGGTGCCGTCCGCCACAACGACGGCCGGTGGCCTGGCGTACGCGCGGACGGCCTGCCGGACCAGTGCCGCCCGGTGTGGGGCGACATCGACGGCCAGCACCGCGTCGCTCGAGGGTGCCAGCCCCGCCAGCAGCGCGGTCTTGCCGCCCGGACCGGCGCACAGGTCGAGCCAGCGCCCCCCGGGTGCGTCCGCGGCCGCGAGCGCCGTTGTGACCAGTTGCGACCCCTCGTCCTGGACGCCGAACCGGCCCTCGCGAACGGCAGTCAGCTCGGCCGGGTTACCGGCCCAGCGGGCCGCGAACGCCGAGTGCCGGGCCGGCTCGGCCCCGGCGGCAAGCAGCTCCGCCACCTCGGCCAGGCCCGGCCGGACGGCGAGGGTGACCGGGAAGTCTGAGTTGTTGGCCCGCAGCGCCGGCTCCAGCTCCTCCGACGGCAGCAGGTCGGCGTACGCCTCGACGACCCAGCGGGGGTGCGCGGTCAGCACGGCGAGCCGGTCCAGCGGGTCCAGTCCAGTGGCCAGCCGATGCAACCAGGTGTCCAGGTCGTACGCCCCGACCCTGCGTAGCACCGCGTTCACCAGGCCGGTCACCCGGGGGCCCACGGTCGCCGCGGCCAGGTCAACGGTGGCGGCCACGGCAGCATGGGCCGGCACCCGCATGGCCAGGATCTGATGCGTGCCCAGCCGCAGCAGGTCCAGCAGTGCCGGCTGCAAGCTCGATGTCGGCCGGTCCCCGGCAGCGGCGATGATCAGGTCGTAGCTACCTTCGCCGCGGCAGGTGCCGGCCAGCAGTTCGGTGGCGAAGGCGGCGTCACGGCCGCGGATCCGGCGGGCGGTGAGCAGCTCCGGCAGCACCAGGTTGGCGTACGCCCCCTCGCCATTGACCCGGCGCAGCGCGTCGAAGGCGACCCGGCGGGCTCGGTCGGGTGGTTTCCGAGACGATTTCGGCACCTCAGGAACCGAGTACGGCCGGCGTGTCGAAGGCAACGCCGCGGGCCCAGTCGGCGGCAGGCATCGGCTTCTTGCCGGAAGCCTGGACCTGGCCGAGCTCGAGCGCACGGGTCCCCGTGCCCACCCGGACCGAAGACTTGGTCACCGCGAGCTCTCCGGGTGGGAGCTGCCCGTCCGCCAGCCGCGCGAAGTTGATCTTGAATCGCCCGCCCCGGAAAGTGGTCCAGGCGCCGGGCTCGGGGGTGCAGCCCCGGATCAACCGGTCGATCAGCTCCGCGGAGTCGGTCCAGTCGATCCGAGCGTCTTCGACCCCGATCTTGGCCGCGTAGCTGACCGGCTGGTCGGGCTGCGGCGTCGCAGTCAGGGTTCCGTCCTCGATCCCGTCCAGGGTGCGCACCAGCAGCTCGGCGCCGCTGACCGCCAGCCGGCCGAGTAGGTCGCCGGCGGTGTCGGTGGGCCGGATGGGCTCGGTGAGGGTTGCGAAGGTCGGCCCCGCGTCGAGTTCCAGAACGATCCGGAACGTCGTGGCGCCGGTGCTCTCGTCGCCGGCCAGAATCGCGCGCTGCACCGGCGCAGCGCCGCGCCACGCCGGCAGTACGGAGAAGTGCAGGTTGACCCAGCCGTGCGTCGGGATGTCCAGCAGCCGCTGCGGCAACAGGGCTCCGTAAGCCACCACCGGACAGCACTCCGGTGCGATCTCGGTCAGCCGGGCGACGAAGTCCTCGTCGCGGGGCCGGTTCGGCTTGAGCGTCTCCAGGCCCAGCTCCGCGGCGCGCTGAGCTACCGGACTCGGTGTCAGCCGCTTGCCCCGCCCACTGGGCGCGTCGGGCCTCGTGCACACTGCCACCACCTCGTGCCGGGACGCCAGCAAGGCGTTCAGCGACGGGACGGCGACCTCAGGCGTACCCGCGAAGACGATGCGCACCGGAGGAGTGTAGAGCGGCACTGGCAGGCGGGTGGTCAGCCGAGGCTCACCGGATCGACGTGAACCCGTAGCGCTCCCTCGCTCTTGCGGGCACTGCGGATCGCGACCGCATCCTTGACCGCCCTGGCCAGCGCGGCCGCCGCCGTCCGGGGCGCCCGCAGGGTGAGCCGCTGCACCGGCTCGGCGGAGCCCGGCAGGGGTCCGCCCGCCACCGGCCCCAGTACTTCGGTGTGGTCGGGCAGCCGGGCCAGCGAGAGCAGCTCGGTGAGCGCCTCGGACTGACCCTCGACCAGCACCATCGTCACCGTCGGCGGGAAGCCGACCTCGGCGCGTTCGGTCAGCTCCCGAGCCGCGAAGCCCGCCGGGTCGAGCCGGACCAGGGCCTGCAGGGCACGGCCGGAGCTCTCCCCCACGGCGACCACCGAGCCGCCGTCCGCTCCGCTGCGGACCAGGGCGACGGCGTTGAGCCACCGGCGCAGCGCCTCCTCCGCGGCCCGCAGATCGGGTCGCAGCAGCAACAACGCCGTATCCAACAGCACTGCTCCGGCGTAGCCGTCGGCGGCGCGTGGCTCGGCACCGGGAGTTGCCACGACGATCGCCGGTGTGTCGGGCACCTCGGACACCGTGCGGCCGCCGACCGACTGCCGGACCGGCGTCTGGGGGAACGCCCGGCCGAGTTCCTCGGCGGTACGCTCGGCCCCGATCACCGGTGCCCGCACCTGCCGGCACTCACAGATGGGGCATGCCCAGTCGGTCTGGGCCCGGCCGCACCAGCGGCAGACCGGCAGGGAGCCGGAGTCGGCGGCTGTCGGCCCGCCGCAGAACCGGCAGCGCACGGGTTCCCGGCAGCCCTGGCAGACCAGGGCCAGCCGGTAACCCGATCGGGGCACCTGCACCAGCACCGGGCCCTGCGGCAGCGTCGCCCGCATCATCTCGAAGACCTCGTGCGGCAGGCGTGCCGCACGAGCGTCCGGGTCACGCTCCAGCGACCGGTCCGAGTCGGCCGCCACCCGAACCGGGGGCGCGGTGTGCCGGACCGCCGGCCGGTCGTCGGCCAACTGTCGCAACCAGCCACGTTCCAGCCAGGCCTGCACCTCCGCGGTGCGGCTGTAGCCGGCGATCAGCACCCCCGCCTGAGCTGCGGCGGCCCGCAGCGCCAGCACGTCGCGAGTGTGCGGATAGGGCGCCCTTTGTTCGGACAGCAGGTCGTCGCCGTCGTCGAAGAGCGCGACCAGGCCGAGCCGGCCCACCGGGGCGTACGCCGCGGCCCGGTTGCCAATCACCACCTTGACCCCGCCGCGGCGGGCGGCGAGGAAGGCTCGATAGCGGGCGGCCGGACCGGACTCGGCGACGAGGACGGCGAAGCCGGCGGGTCCGAGCGTCGCGGTGCAGGCCTCGTTGAGCCGCTCCAGGTCGCGCTGGTCGGGCACCACGATGACCGCACCGCGGCCAGCCTCAGCGCAGGCGCGAGCCGCGCTGGCCAGGCCGGTCGCCCAGTCGCCGCTTGCCGTGGCACTCGGCGTGACCTGCCACATCGCCCGCGGTCGACGGCCGTCTCGCAGCGCCTGCAGGTACCCCGCGCCGGTGGGATAGCCGATCAGTGGACCAGGGGGAGGGTTGTCGGGTAGCTGGAACGGTCCCGGCAGTGACTCCGCCTGCTCGGTTGCGGCGTGCCGGGGCGGCACCGCCAGCCGGAGCACGTCGGCGAAAGTGCCCGCGTAGTGGTCTGCCACCGACCTGATCAACCCGGCGATCTCCCCAGTGAGCACCGGCTCGGCCGACACCACCTTGTGCAGCGGGGTCAGCTGGCCGGCATGGTCGCTGGTCCCCCGCCGCTCCAGCACGAAGCCGTCCCGCAACCGACCGGAGAACCGCACCCGGACCCGCGCCCCGGCTACGGCGTCGGCATCCTGCTCGGGGGTGACCAGGTAGTCGAACGGTCGGTCTAGGTGAGGCAGCGGGACGTCGACCGCCACGCGGGCGATCGGCAGCTCCGGCTCAGGCACACCAGATGATAGGCAGCCAGCACTGACACCGGCCCGAACCCGATGCAGAGCCCCTCATCCTGGCCGTTTGCGGCTTTGTGAGGAGAAACGGAGCCAGAAACCGGCCGGTCGGGGGCCGTTTGCGGCCTTTGCGGAGGAACGGAGCCAGAAAGACGATGGGTGGTTGGCAGGCTCTCTCAACCGCGGACGGCGTCGGCTAGCGCGGGCGCCCGGTGCGTGGACTCCCAGGTGACACCGGGCAGCTCGCGGCCGAAGTGGCCGTAGGCCGCCGTCTGGGCGTAGATCGGCCGCTTCAGGTCCAGGTCGGCGATGATCGCGGCGGGGCGGAGATCGAACACCTCCAGCACTGCCCTGCGGATCTGGTCCGTGGGCACCAGCTCCGTGCCGAACGTCTCCACGTAGAACCCGACCGGATGAGCCTTGCCGATCGCGTACGCCACCTGGACCTCGCAGCGCCGCGCCAGCCCCGCTGCCACGACGTTCTTGGCGACCCAGCGCATGGCGTACGCCCCGGAGCGGTCCACCTTGGACGGGTCCTTGCCGGAGAAGGCGCCGCCGCCATGCCGGGCCATGCCGCCGTAGGTGTCGACGATGATCTTGCGGCCGGTCAGCCCGGCGTCCCCCATCGGACCGCCGATCTCGAAGCGACCCGTCGGGTTCACCAGCAGCCGGAAGTCGCTGGCATCGATGGAGTAGCGCTCCAGCACCGGGTCGACCACATGCTTGCGCGCGTCGGGTGCCAGCAGCGCGTCCAGGTCGATGTCGGCGGCGTGCTGCGTCGACACCACGACCGTGTCCACGCGCACAGGTTGATCACCCTCGTACTCGATGGTCACCTGGGTCTTGCCGTCGGGTCGCAGGTACGGCATGGTCCCGTCCTTGCGGACCGCAGCCAGCTGCTCAGCCAGCCGATGAGCAAGCTCGATCGGCAGCGGCATCAACGCCTCCGTCTCGGAGCACGCGTAGCCGAACATCAGACCCTGGTCGCCGGCGCCCTGGAGGTCGAGCACGTCGGTGGACTCACCCGTGCGGCGTTCGACCGCGGTGTCCACACCCTGGGCGATGTCTGGAGACTGCTGGCCGATGGCCACTGTCACCCCGCAGGAGCCTCCGTCGAAACCCTTGGTGGAGGAGTCATAGCCGATCTCGATCACCCGCTGCCGGACGATCCGGGGGATCTCCACGTAGGCCTCGGTGGTCACCTCGCCCGCGACCACGACCAGGCCGGTGGTGACCAGCGACTCCACCGCGACCCGGCTCTGCGGGTCGGCGGCCAGCATCGCGTCGAGCACCGAGTCGCTGATCTGATCAGCGATCTTGTCCGGGTGACCCTCGGTTACCGACTCGGAGGTGAACAGTCTGCCTGCCATCGCGCTTCGTCTCTCTTGTCTGTAATTCCCGAGACCCAGAACTTACCGGCGGGAACGGACGGCCAGCGCCTCATCCCAAATGCGGTGGGCCAGCGTGTCCTTGCTCCCGGTCAGCGGACCGACGGGTTCCGGACCGCCGACAACGGTAATCTCGCTGTCCGGCTGGCCGAACACCCGACCCGGACCGACCTCATTGAGCACCAGCAGGTCGCAACCCTTGCGGGCGAGCTTGGCCTGACCCAGTTCCAGCAGCGAGGCCGACTCCGTGCTGGTCTCCGCGGCGAACCCGACGAGCACCTGGCGGGGGTCGGTGCGAGCGGCCACCAGTCCGGCCAGCACGTCGGGAGTCTGTACCAGCTCCAGGGTGAGACCTGCAGATCCGGACTTCTTGATCTTGGTCCCGCTGGGCTCCGCCGGCGTGAAGTCGGCCGGGGCCGCGGCCATCACGATCAGGTCGGCACCCTTGCCGGCCACCTCGATGGCTGATGCCAGCTCGGCGGTCGAGGTGACCCGGTCGACCTCAACATTGGGCGGCGGTGGCGAGGACACGGCCGCCGCGACGACCCTTACGGCCGCGCCCCGCAGTGCCGCAGCCCGCGCCAGCGCCCAGCCCATCAACCCGGATGAGGAGTTCCCGACGAACCGGACCGGGTCCAGGTGCTCCCGGGTGCCACCCGCGCTCACGGCCACCGTCAGCCCGGCCATGTCCTGATCCGCCGCCCGGCGGGCGATGGTCGGATCGGCCAGAATCGAACTGGTGACAGCCCACAACTCGACGGGTTCGGGCAGCCGCCCGGGACCCGAATCCGGGCCGGTCAGCCGGCCGTTGTCGGGATCCACGACCACCGCGCCGCGCCGCCGCAACGTCTCGACGTTGGCTCGGGTGGCCTGATGCTGCCACATCTCGGTGTGCATCGCGGGGGCGTACAGAATCGGCCCCCGTGCAGTAAGCAAGATGTTGGTCAGCAAGTCATCCGCACGCCCGTTGGCCGCCCGGGCCAGCAGGTCGGCGCTGGCCGGCGCCACAACCACGAGGTCGGCTTGCCGGCCCAGCCGGACGTGTGGCACCAGATGCGCGTCCTCGAACACCGAGGTGTGCACCGGCCGCCCGGACAACGCCGCCCAAGTGGCGGCACCGACGAACTCCAACGCTGCCAGGGTGGGCACCACGGTGATCTCGTGCCCGGAGCCTGCGAGGCGGCGGAGCAGCTCACAGGCCTTGTACGCCGCGATCCCGCCGGTCACGCCGAGGATGACGCGGCTCATCGGCTAGCTCAGGCCGGCCCGATGTAGGACGTGTCCGTGTCCGCGGTCTCGGCCGGCGGCGCATCCGGGTCTACGTCGGTAACCATGAGCTTGCCCTCGTTCACCTCGCGCAAGGCGATGGAGAGCGGCTTCTCCTGAACGGTGGTCTCGACCAGCGGGCCGACGTGGTCCAGCAGCCCCTCGCCGAGCTGGGAGTAGTACGCGTTGATCTGGCGTGCCCGCTTGGCGGCGAACAACACCAGCTTGTACTTGGAGTCCGACTTGGTGAGCAGCTCGTCGATCGGCGGGTTGGTGATGCCCTCAGCGAGCGTGTGATGACCAGACAAAAGTGAGCCTTCGGTTGACATGGAGTCTGAGCCAGGGCATGCAACGACAATCTGCAGGGCTACAGACAGATCAAGGATACCAAGTCCTCGACCGCCTGGCCTATTTCGCCATTCACCACGACGTGGTCGAACTCCATGGCAGCCGCCAGCTCCGCCCGGGCCACCTCCAGCCGCTGCTGCCGCTGCTCGGGCGTCTCCGTACCGCGGCCGACCAGCCGCCGCACCAGCTCCTCCCACGACGGCGGCGCCAGAAACACGAACGTCGCGTCGGGCCAACTGACCCGGACCTGCCGGGCCCCCTGCAGATCGATCTCCAGCAGTGCTGGCCGGCCGGCCTCCAGGGCGGCGAGTACTGGGGCGCGGGGGGTGCCGTACCGGTGGACGCCGTGCACGACGGCCCATTCCAGCAGCGCTCCTTCGGCGATCATCGCGTCGAACTCGGCCGGGGAGACGAAGAGGTAGTGCCGGCCGTGGACCTCCCCCGGGCGCGGCGGCCGGGTCGTCGCCGATACCGAGACGAAGATCTCCGGGTGCTCGGCGGCGAGCCTTCCCACCACGGTTCCCTTGCCGACCGCGGTCGGCCCGGAGAGGACAGTGAGTTTGGCCGCGGTCACGTCCGCGGCGGTGCACCCGGAGACCGTGCGGAGAACTCCGCGACCAGGGCGGCGGTCTGGTGCTTCCCGAGTCCACGGAGCCGGCGGTTGGCGGCGATGTCGAGGCGCTCCATCACCTTGGCAGCGCGTACCGTGCCGACCCGGGGCAGTGCCTTCAACACGTCGATGACCTTGGTGTGGGCGATCACGTCGTCCTGCTCGGCCAGGGCGAGCACCTCCGCCAGGGTGCGCTCTCCCGACCGCAACGCCTGCTTGATCTCGGCCCGGCGCCGCCGCGCCTGGGTAGCGGCGTTCCTCGCCTGCTGGCGCTGCTCATCGCTCAACGGGGGAATCGTCACTGCTGGTGTCCTTCTCTGGCGGTCAGAGGTTTGAGAACTTACCCCACCTGGAGGGCTGCTTCCATCTTCCCCCGCAACCGGCCTGCGGCACTGCGCAGTGCGACCGGGTCGGAACCCGCTCCCATCACCTCTCGGCTGACGCTGGGCAACACCAACGGCACCGCTGCACCGAACACCTCCGGGAGGTCAGCGGCCGTGCCACCCTGCACCCCAACTCCGGGAGCCAGGATCGAGCCGTTCAACGCCGAGAAGTCGATTCCGGTAGGGCCGACAGTCGCGCCGACCACCAGACCGACGGGACCCGGTTGATCGCCACGGTTGGCCTGCGTCGCCTCCTCAACGATGACCTGGGCGACCGAGCGGCCATCGGTGACCCTCGCCTGCTGCATCGCCCGGCCCTCCGGATTGCTCGTCAGCGCCAGCACATAGACACCGCGGCCGTGCCGACGGGCGAGGTCGATGGCTCCGGAGAGTGAACCGAAGCCGAGGTAGGGGCTCAGCGTCACCGCGTCTGCGGCCAACGCCGAGCCGTCGGTGAGGTACGCGGCCGCGTACGCGTCCATGGTGGAGCCGATGTCGCCCCGCTTGACGTCGAGGATGGAAAGGGCGCCGGCGGCGGTGATGTCGGCCAGGGTCCGTTCCAGCACGGCTATGCCCGGCGACCCGTACGCCTCGAAGAAGGCCGATTGCGGCTTGAACACCGCGACCTCCTCGCCCAGCGCCTCGACCATGCCCCGAGCACACCGCTCGAGGCCGACCGGACTCGCCGGCAGGTCCCAGTGGTCGAGGATCGCCGGGTGGGGGTCGATGCCGACGCAGAGCCGACCCCGTTCGGTGAGCCGAGCCGTCAATCGAGGTCCATAGGCTGCGGTCATCGATCCTTCTCCTGAGCTGGTGGAACGAGGCGATTCAGGTCGGCGACCAAGGCGGGTCCGGAGTAGACGAAACCGGTGTAGACCTGCAGCAGCCGGGCGCCGGCGTCGAGCATCGCCTGCCCGTCGTCCCGGCTCATGATCCCGCCGACGGCGATGATCGGCAGCTGGGTCCGCTTGGCCAGGAAGGTGACCACCGCGCGGGCCCGCTCGGTCAGCGGGGCTCCGGAGAGACCGCCGGCCTCGCGTGCCCTGACCTGGTCGTCGGGATGTACCTGCTCCCGAGCAAGGGTCGTGTTTGCGGCGACCAATCCCGCCGCACCGGCCGTCTCGCACACCTC
>JBKPNA010000397.1:0-12968 GCA_046765695.1 Actinomycetota bacterium
ACGCGTACGGGCCTGCGCCTGGCCCGCCTGTACCGCAAGCTGATCGACCAGATCGTTCATCGGGTTGCCGGAGTGGCCCTTGACCCAGCGGAAGCTGATGTTCCCGCGCTCCCGGACCGCGTTCACCAGCGGCTCCCAGAGGTCACGGTTGGCCACCGGCTTCTTTGCGCTGGTCATCCAGTTCCGAGCAAGCCAGCCCCGCCACCAGCCGTCTCGGAAGCAGTTGACGACATAGGTGGAATCGCTGACCACCACCAGCGGACCGTCCAGAGCCCTGACCGCCTCGAGCACCGCCTGAATCTCCATTCGCTGGTTGGTCGTGAGCGGCGCGCCGCCCGAGCCCTGTCGTCCGTCCTCGGTCGCCCAGGCCCAGCCGCCCGGACCGGGATTGCCGGAGCAGGCTCCATCGGTCCAGACCGTCAACACGGACGGTTCCGGCGACACGGTCGTCCGGTCCTGGACCTCGCCGACCTCGAGATCCAAAGTGCCCTGTGGACACGCTGCATGCGCCCACCGCCGCGCCCGGCCGCCACCGATATCCGTGATCTCCTCCCCGGGTTGGATCGGGGCGGAGCAGAGGCCACAGGTCGTGGCGTACTTGGCGGTTAGCGGCATGGCCCCAGGGTAGAGACGCTTCGGAGGAGGGAGCTCAGCGCCACGCCTCGACTTGCCGCTCAGCAGCGGCGCCCCGTACCATTGCCGGGTCAACTAAATCGTTACAGAAGCCTCGTCAATGACCTCTCTTACTCGTGTCCGCACCTCACTGCCCGAACTCGACCAGCGGACCGCCGCTGTGGCGGTCACCCTCCTCTTTTTCATCAACGGCATGCTGCTCGGCGGCTACGGCGCCTCGCTGCCCTCGGTACGCGACAAGCTCGGCATCGACGCAACCGGGATCGCGATTCTGCTGTTCTGTGCCGGAGCAGCCGCCATCACCTCGATGCAGGTCGGTGGCCGGCTGGCTGACGCCATCGGCGCCCGCACCGTCACCCTGACCGCGATTCCGATCGTGCTTGCCGGCGCGCTCAGCCTGGGCCTGGCGCCCAACTACCTGGTCGCCGTGGTCGGCGGCATGCTGATCGGCTTCGGCAACGGCGCCATGGATGTGGCCATGAACGCGATCGGGGTCCAGGTCGAGGCCGCCCGCCGACGGCCGATCATGAGTTTCTTCCACGCCTTCTTCTCCATCGGCAACTTCGTCGGCGCCGGTACCGTGCTGCTGCTGGCCGCCGTACTACACCTCGCCGGCGGTGCGATCGTCACCCCGCTGATGATCACGCTGGTGGTGCTGGGTCTGATCGCCTTGGCCGTGTTGCTGCGGATCACTCCCCGTGCCGCGGTCGTGCCGCACCAGGTGGACGGGGTACGGACCCCCATTCCCCGGGCGGCCTGGGTGCTCGGCGTCATGGGCCTGGCCTTCGGGCTCTCCGAGGGCACGGCGGTCGACTGGTCCTCCCTGCACGTCACCGACGTCGCCGAGGTCGACCCGACGACCGGCGCCCTCGGCCTGCTGGCTGTGAGCGGTTCGATGACCGTGATCCGGCTGCTCGGTGACCGCCTGGTCAGCCGGTACGGCCGCCGCGCCGTCGTTCGCTTCGGCGGTGCCTGCGCCGCCCTCGGCTACCTCACCGTCACCCTGGTCAGCGGCCTGCCGCTGCTCGTGGCGGGTTGGGCCCTGGTCGGCTTCGGCGTGGGCATGATCGCACCTCAGGTTTACGCCGTGGCCGGCCACCTAGGCGGTGGCCGCGTGCTAGCCGTCGTCGTCACCTTCGGGTACGCAGCCTTCCTGCTCGGCCCGGCGACCGTCGGGTTCCTCGTCAAGCAGCTGGGCATCCACCACGCGATGATCGTGCCCGCAGTGCTCTGCGCCGGCATCATCGCGCTTGCGGCCACCATGCCGCGGCAGGATGCGGATCTGCAGCGCTGAACCGAGCCGCTCGGGCCGGGGCTCGCTCCTCTGCGCCCTAGGATCGCGCTGTGACCGGGCCGGCGCGGGACGAGGTTGATGCGCTGCTCGACGCGTGGCGCCGAGAGCGCCCGGACCTGGACCTCACGCCGATGGAGGTGCTGTCCCGGATCAGCCGGCTGGCCCACCACCTGGACCGGCGCCGAGCCAGCGCCTTCAACGCCCACGGCCTGGAGCCATGGGAGTTCGACGTGCTGGCGGCCCTCCGCCGCTCAGGTCCGTCCTACCAGCTCACACCCGGTCAGCTGCTGCGCGAAACCCTGGTCACCTCCGGCACGATGACCAATCGGGTGGATCGGCTGGTGGCCCGTGAGCTGGTCAGCCGCGACGACCATCCCGGCGACCGTCGTGGCGTGCTGGTGCGGCTGACCGACCGGGGCAAGAGGACAGTGGACGCCGCCCTGGCCGATCTGCTGCGCGCCGAGCGGGCCCTGCTGGGCGATCTTCCGCAGCAGGACCGGGACCACCTGGTGACGGCACTCCGCCGGCTGCTGGCCGAGGACGGCGCCGGCTGACCGCGTCAGCCGATGACCCGCGCTCCGAGAACCGGCCCAGTCGCCCGGCGTACGGCCCGGCACAGCCCGTCGGCGCTCAGGGCCACGCTCAGATCGACCGCCGCCGACTCCGACTCGACCAGGAACGCGCAGGTGGGGCCGGAACCTGACACCAGAGCGCCCAGCGCGCCATATTCCAGGCCCGCCTCCAGCACCTGGCGAAGTCGTGGCTGAAGGTCGAGCGCGGCCGCCTGCAGATCGTTGATCAGCGCCGAGCCCAGCATCCGTGCGTCCCCACTGCGCAGTGCGTTCATCAGGTCGGCCGGCACCTCGGGAGCTGGCGCGTTGGGCATGATCTGGTCGAACCGCCGGAACACCGCCGGAGTGGACAGACCGTGATGCCCGAAGGCGAGCACCCAGTGATAGGTCCCGCGGGCCAGCGCCGGTGCCACGTCCTCCCCCCGACCCCGTCCCACCGCCGTCCCGCCGAGGAGCGCGAAGGGCACGTCGCTGCCCAGCTCAGCGGCGAGCGACCGCATCGCCTCCGGCGAGATGTCGATGTCCCACAGCACGGCGCAGGCCAACAGCGCCGCCGCACCGTTGGACGACCCGCCTGCCAGTCCGCCGGCGACCGGGATCGACTTCTTGATCGACAGGCTGACGCCGAGTGAGTCGTAAGGGCCGTGCGTACGGGCGAGCAGCTGGGCCGCCCGGACCGCGAGGTTGGACTCGTCCTGCGGCACCAGGTCCGCTCCCTCGCCGGTGACGACAACCTCGAACTCCTCCGGGTTGGCCCACGCAGCGTGCACCTCGTCGTACAGCGAGAGCGCCTGGTAGACGGTGGCCAGCGGGTGATAACCGTCGGACCGCGGTGGTCCAACCTTGAGTGCGAGGTTCAGCTTGGCCGGAGCCCGTACGCGAACCCCGACAGGGCTCGGCGGCAGCGGGGAAGCCATGCGGTCGAGGTTAGACCCTCACTGCTGCGGCCACGTTTGCCGTCTTGAGATGGCTGGAGAGTGTCGGATTGGTCGTCGCAGCCCTCGTTAGCCATCTCAAGACGGCAAACGCGAGTCAATGGCCGCGGGGCTTCTGCCAGGGGATCTGCTCGGCGATCCGGGCGAAGTCGGTGATGCTGAGCCGCTCGCCGCGGTCCTGCGGCTGGAGGCCCGCCGCGCTGATCGCAGCGGCGGCGGCAGTCGCGGAACCTGCCAGACCGGCCAGCGCCGAACGGAGCATCTTGCGGCGCTGCGCGAAGGCGGCGTCCACCACCGCGAAGACCTGTTCCCGGGTCGCCGAGGTCTCCGGTGCGGACCGCCGGCGGATCGCCACCAGACCCGACTCGACGTTGGGCACCGGCCAGAACACCGTCGCCGGCACGGCACCGACCCGGCTGACCTCGGCGTACCAGGCCATCTTCGCCGAGGGCACCCCGTACGTCCGCGAGCCCGGCGGCGCGGCCAGCCGGTCGGCCACCTCGGCCTGGACCATGACCAGCCCGTGCGACCAGCTGGGAAAGCGCGCGAGCAGATGCAGCATCACCGGTACGGCCACGTTGTACGGCAGGTTGGCCACCACAGCGGTGGGCTGCCACGGCAGGTCGTCGACCACGAGTGCATCGGCGATCACGACCCGCAGCGCTCCGGCCCGCGCGGGCAGCCGCTCGGCCACCGTCTCCGGCAATACCCGGCCGAGCCGCTCGTCGATCTCGATGGCCACCACCCGGTCGGCGACCTGCAGCAGACCCAGCGTCAGCGAACCCAGCCCCGGACCGACCTCCAGCACGACATCGTCCGGGCCGATCCCCGCGGCTGCGACGATGCGCCGGACGGTGTTGGCGTCGGTGACGAAGTTCTGACCGCGTTGCTTACTGGGCCGCAGCTCGAGGCGGCGGGCCAGCGCGCGCACCGCTGACGGGTCGAGCAGACTCAGCGAAGGCCCAGCTTGGAGCTGCATGCCGGCCACTGACCCCAGCCGGCGGCCGCCTGGAGCCGCTTCGCCACCGCGATCTGTTGCTCCCGGCTGTTCTGGTGTGGATATCCAGAGCCGCCGTACGCGCGCCAGGTGCTGAGGGTGAACTGCAGGCCGCCGTAATAGCCGTTGCCGGTGTTGATGTGCCAGTTGCCGCCCGACTCGCACTGAGCCAGCCGGTCCCAGACGCTTCCTGAGGGCGTGCTGGCCGAGGGCGTGCTGCCGGAGGATTTGCTGCCGCCGCTCGAGGTGTGGGCCGGCTTCTTCTCCTTGGTACCGACCAGCACCACCTCGGTGACCGGCTTCCGAGTGATCTTCGAGGAGGTCTTGGTCTTGCTGACCAGCTTGCCGTTGTGCCGGACCACCCGATAGGTGATGGTGCGGATGCCGGTACGGCCGTCGGTGTCGACCTTGGTCTTGCCGCGATCGAGCTTGTCCGTCTCCTTCCGGACCGTCTGGTGCGCCAGGGTCACCTTCTTGGTGAGCGCGCTCACGGTGACCCGGATGTAGCGGAAGAATGCGCCGTCGACGAGCCGCGCGGTCGGCTTGACGCTCAGCTTGTCGTCGCCGTCGACGACGATGTTGGCCGCCTTCAGTGCGCCGGCCACGGTCTGTGCCGTGGTCGTCACCGTGCGCTTCTTCCCGGCTGCGTCGATGGTGACGGTCTTGGCGGTGGCGATCTGGACGTCCAGGCCCTCTCGGCCGATCACCGTGCCGGGACCCGGGGTCATGTCGGCTCCTGCGGTCTCGACCACTAGCTCGTCGACCGCCTGATCCACCCTTGTCGCTGTGGTCCAGATGACCTGCTTCCGGCCGTCGATGGTGAAGCTCACCTGACGGGCGTAGCGGACGTCGACCGCCGCCCCCTCCACGAGTTTGGTGTCCACGCCGGGGGCGACCACATCACGCTCGCCGACCGCGACGTCCTCCTTCTCCAGCAGGTCGCCAACGGTGGAGGCCATCGTCTGCAGCCGTTTGGGCTGGCCGTCGACGGACAACGTCACGGCCTTGTCCAGGGTCACGTAGCCGAAAGTTCCGCCGGCAACGGCCAAAGCCGTGGCTCCAGCAGCGATCGCGGGAAAAATCCTGCGCACAACACTCCAGGTATGTCGGAAAATCGGTCACGAAACTATAACGGTGTTAGCGACACGACCTCAAATCCTTGACTCAGCGCGGATTGGCCCACCGCCCGTGGTAAATCAGCTCGCCCGCGGAGCGACGGGGCCGACGCGTAGCCGAGCCGGTGGCCGGCGCCGGCAGGGCGTAACCCAGGCTGACCACGCCGACACTGAGCTGCTCCTCCGGTACGCCGAAGGCGTCGCGGACCTGCTGGATCCGCCCGGCCGGGATGCCGAAGAAGCACGCCCCGAGCTCGCTGTCCGTCGCGGTCAGCAGCATGGCGAGCACCGCCATCCCCGCGTCGACGTACCAGTAGGGCGCCGACCATCGTTGCGGATCGCGGTCGGTCCAGCCCTTGTCCGGCTCGGCGTAGCGGTCCAGGTAGGCGGCCCGGCTCGTCCAGACCAAGATCAGCACCGGCGCAGTCCGGATGCCCACCAGCCAGTCGGTTTCCCGCTCGCCGGTGGCCGCCCAGTACGCCGCATGCTGCTCCGCCGAGGTCAGCACCAGCAGAGAGACGGCTTGGGTGAATCCCGCGGAGGGGACGCGGAGCGCAGCAAGGGTCACCGCCTCCACCAGCTCGGGCGCAACCGGGCGGTCCGCCGCGTAGGTCCGCACCATGCGCCGGCGGCGCAGCACTGCGCTCAGCTCCATCTCGCTACCACGCTCCGCCGAACACGGTCGAGGCATTGTCGGCCAGCGCCTGGCTCAGCACCGTCAGGTCGAGCCCCAGAGCGCCCGCCATGAACCGGACCGTGTGCGGGATGAGGTAGGAGGCGTTGGGGCGTCCTCTCAGCGGCATCGGGGTCAGGTAGGGCGCGTCGGTCTCCACCAGGATCCGATCGAGCGGGGCGAGCGCGAGCGCATCCCGCAGGGACTCGTTCGGCTTGAACGTCACCGGTCCGGCGAAGGAGAGGTACGCCCCGCGGTCCAGACAGGCGCGGGCGAAGCCGACGTCTCCGGAGAAGCAGTGCATCACGACCCGTTCCGGCGGGCCCTCGGCGTCCAGCACGGCCAACACGTCGGAGTGGGCGTCCCGGTCGTGGATGACCAGTGTCCTGTCGTGTGCCTTCGCCATCGCGATGTGTGCAGCGAAGGAGTTGCGCTGGATCGCATGCCCAGCCCCGTCGCGGGTGCGGTAGTAGTCCAGTCCCGTCTCCCCCACCGCTCGCACCCGAGGGTGTCCGGCCAGACCTTCGACCACCGCCAGGGCGGCGGGTAGCTCAGGACCCAGCCTCGCCGCGTCGTTGGGGTGGATGGCCACGCCCGCCACCACTCCAGGCCACCGCTCGGCCGCCTGCACGGCCCAGCGGCATCCGGTCACGTCGCACCCGATCTGCACGATCCGGGTTACCCCGGCCTCCGCTGCCCAGTCGATGGCCGTGTCAGGTTCCAGACCGGAATAACGGGAGGTGACGTCCAAGTGGCAGTGAGTGTCGACCACGGGTACCGGCAGCGGCTCGGGTCGGTCGGGCAGATCCACCGAGCCACTGTCTCACCCGTCCCGCAGCTCCTTCAGCGTCTGGTCGTAGAGCTGGTTCTTGGCAACGCCGAGCCGCTGCGCAACCGTGGCGACGGCCGGCTTCAGCCGGCTGCCCTGAGCCGTCAGCTCCCGCACGGCGCGTACGGCCTCGGCCAGGTCCGGCGTGGCTGGCGGCGCGCCGGCCACGACCAGACTCACCTCGCCACGAATCTCGCCTCCGGCCCAGCCGACCAGCTCGGACAGGGGTCCTCGGCGCACCTCCTCGTGAATCTTGGTCAACTCACGGCATGCGGCGGCGCGACGCTCCGGACCGAAGGCCTCAACCATCGCGGCCAGCGTGTCGGGCAGCCGGTGCGGAGCCTCGAAGAACACCATCGTCCGCGGCTCGGCGGCCAGCTCGGCGAGCCGGCGGTTACGCTCGCTCGCCCGCCGGGGCAGGAACCCCTCGAAGCAGAACCGGTCCACCGGCAGTCCCGACACCGCCAGAGCGGTGAGCACCGCAGAGGGCCCCGGCACGACCGTTACGGCAATGCCGCGCTCGACTGCCGCCGCGACCAGCCGGAAGCCCGGATCGGAGACGGACGGCATGCCGGCGTCGGTGACGACCAGCACCCGGGCGCCGCCGATCAGGTCATCCAGCAGCTCAGCCGTCCGGGCCACCTCATTGCCGTCGAAATAGGACACAATGCGCGCACCGGTGACGACGCCGAGCCGGGTCAGCAGCCGCCGCAGCCGGCGGGTGTCCTCCGCTGCGATCACGTCGGCGCGGGCCAGCTCGGCACGCAGCCGTGGCGACGCATCCGCAAGGTCGCCGATCGGCGTCGCGGCCAGCACCACGACGCCGGGGGTCGCCTCCTCGACCATGCCGCCAGCCTCGCAGAAGATGCCCTGCTGCGATCGGGACCCACCTACTATGGCCCGGTGACTCGCCCGGTTCTCGAGGTGGACCCCGGGTTCGCCGCAGAGAGCCGGCCCGCCGACCTGATGCCCGCCGTCTCGGCTCCTCGACCACCCAGCACGGTCGAGCGACTGCGCGTGACCATGCCGGCCGACCGGATCACCAGCTGGGTGGTGACCCTGCTGATCACCGTTACGGCGTTCGCCATCCGCCTGGTCAACCTCGGGTATCCCAACAAGCTGGTCTTCGACGAGACCTACTACGCGAAGGACGCGTACTCGCTGCTGAAGTTCGGGTACGAGCGCAACTGGCCGTCCGACGCCAACCCCAAGGTGGTCGCGGGCACGCCCGACGTGATGCAGGACACCGCTGCGTTCGCGGTGCACCCGCCCGTCGGCAAGTGGCTGATCGCAGCCGGCGAGCAGCTGTTCGGGATGAACTCCTTCGGTTGGCGAGTCGCTCCGCTGGTCTTCGGTACCCTGCTGGTGTTCATCACCATCCGGCTGGTGCGCCGAGTGTCGAAGTCGACCTTGATCGGCGGCCTGGCTGGGCTGCTGCTCACTTTGGACGGGTTGGCCTTCGTGATGTCTCGGACTGCGCTGCTGGACATCTTTCTTGCCTTCTTCCTGGTCGCCGCGGTCAGCTGCCTGGCAGCGGACCGGGACTGGTTCCGCAATCGGCTGGCCGGATATCTCGAGCGCAACGAGCTGCCCGATCTGCGCGGCGCGTTCGGTCCGGCGCTGGCACTTCGCCCCTGGCGTCTGGCCGCCGGAGTCTGCTTCGGGCTTGCCACGGCAACCAAGTGGAACGCCTTGTACGTCCTTGCCGCATTCGCCGTGCTCTCACTTGCCTGGGACATCGGGGCCCGTCGGCTCGCGGGTGCCGACGGGAAGGCTTGGCTCGGCCTGCTGCGCGACGGTATTCCCGCGTTCTTCTCGCTGGTGGTGGTGGCCGCGGCAGTGCACCTGAGTACCTGGGCTGGCTGGTTCGCAACCTCCGGCGGGTACGACCGCGACTGGGGAGCCAACCATCCGGAGGCGCGTTCGGTGCACCTGCTCGGCGCCCCGCTGGCGTCCTGGCTGCACTACCAGAAGGACATCTGGGACTTCCACACCGGTGACTTCATCAACCACGCCGAGCATGCCTACCGCGCCGACCCTGCCGGCTGGCTGGTGATCGCCCGGCCCATCGGCATCGACGCCATCAACGACATCAAGCCCGGCACCGACGGGTGCGCCGGACCGGGCAACTGCATTCGGGTGATCAGCGGCCTGGGCACGCCGGCGCTGTGGTGGGTGGCGATCTTGGCCCTGATCGCGGCGGCGATCCTGTGGGTGGGCGGCCGCGATTGGCGCTTCGGCGTGCCGGTGGTGGGGGTATTGAGCGCCTGGCTGCCCTGGTTCGCGTACGATCAACGCCCGCTGTTCTTCTTCTACGCGATCGCGATCATCCCGTTCTCGACCATGGCCGTGGCATTGTGCATCGGACGACTACTGGGTGAGAGCAGAGCCGGTGATCGGCGAATGGTCGCGGCCATCGTCAGCGGCGCATTCGTGGCCCTGGTCGCAGCCGACTTCGCCTACATCTATCCTGTGCTGACCGATGGACTGCTGCCGTACCGGAGCTGGCTCTCCCGGATGTGGTTCCGCAGCTGGATCTGACCGCTCAGCCGGGTCAGAGCGAACGACCGAAAACCTGTGAGACATACCAGGTGCCTCGTGAATCCTGATAGGCCCCGACCGCAATCAGCCGGAACTTCGAGTTCAAGATGTTGGCCCGGTGCCCGGGGGAAGCCATCCAAGCCGAGACCACGGACTTTCCGCTGGGATAGCCGAAAGCGACGTTTTCTCCGACGGTACTGAGCCTGCACGTCTTGAGGATGGGTCCGAGGTTCTGGTGATAGATGTATCCCCGCTTCACCATTGCCCGGGCCTGACGCTCGGCGAAGGTGTCGAGGCAGCTGGAACCCCTGAGCGCGCTCCGACCGTATTGGGCGCGCTGCGCATTGGTGTTGACGTGCACCGATCTCTCGTAGGTTCCGCTGGGCGAGGCCTGGGCGGATTGGCTGAGAGGAAGAGCCAGTAGGCCGAGTGCGCCGATCAGGCTGAGGAGGACAGTTCCGATGTGGCGTAAGTGTGACATTGCTTTTCCTCGCTGGTTGTCGGGCAGTACCTTCCCCCGAAACCAAGGAATAACTTCGACACACCGAACCGAAGAATCCCCGCCTTTACCAGTTTGAGCCCTTTTCCAGGCAGATTCCGTTCGGCGTTATGAAATTGTCATCATCGTCCCTCGCTGGGCAAGTGGCCGCCGGCCGCGCCACCAGGGCTCACGGAGCTACGCCGGACCAGCTTCAAGACGTCGAAGCAATGACCCAGGCGAGATAGTCCGGGTTGCCGGCCCGCACAGGGAGGGCGAGGACGCACGGCACGTCGTACGAGTGCTGGGCCCTGGTCCGTTCGATGATCTCTGGCACCAAGGACTCCCTGGTGTGCAGGGCGACACGAGCCTCGGCCTCGTCCTGGATCGCGTCGTCCCACCGGTAGATGGACCGGATGGGGCTGAGAAGTTGACCGCAGGCCGCGAGGCGGTCCTCGACGAGCGACCGGGTGAACTCCACCAGCCACGCTTCGTCGTCGGCGGTGATGATGATCTCGGATACGGGCTCGGTCACCCCTGCTCCTCGGCCTCGACGTCATATCGCGGTCTGCACGCCGCTGGACGGGCGAACGCCAACACTGCTGTGGCGCCTGGTTTCCTCCCTCGCCGCCTCAGACGGCTGGTACGACCTGGCCGGCGTTGATGTCGTCCGCGACTGACCGCTGGCCGTCTGCATGCCCCAGCTGTCCCCACGGTGGCGAATCGGCTGGCAGCGGCCAGCAGTCGCAGACTCCGCCACGGGTGGGGAGCGCGCAGGCGGGCGTGTGATTGCCGTTCAGGCTCCGGTCGAAGGCGAGTATGTCGTTTCTTGTCATGTCGGATCTCCCACCATCGTGAATGGGCCGAATCTGGCCAGGTTGAACCGAGTGTGGCGGTCGGCGGCTTGGGCCCGATCGGCTGACGGTCAGGTCAGGCACGCAGGCCACATCGCTCACTATTCGGATCCAACCCGTGGTCGGTGTGCGGTCCGGACCCCGCCGGCTCGGCTCTTCGAGCAGGGCGGCAAGCTTCTGTGCGGTCCAGGCCTCGAGAACGAGCCATGATCCCCTCGGTGCGCAAACGGCCCAAGACTCGCTTCTGAATCCACAGCGCATTTATCCCGACGGCACGCTGTCCAAACATCTCTGCCAACCACCCGCGATCCCGCATGCAGGAGCCCACTGGCCGATCCCCACTGCTCAGCGATCGAAGATTTGTGGCTCACGCCGCGATCAGCGGTGACTTACCACTTTTCTTACAGTCCTCGTACGTGATAAGCCTGCTATCGGCCAGGTAATTTTGGGGAAGGGCGAGCGCGTCATGGACCAGACGACTGGCACGGCGGTCAGCGACTACGAGGCCATCGGGGGCGGCCCTGCCGTCAGCGCCGTCGTGGACGACTTCTACAAGCGGGTGCTGGCCGACCCACGGCTTGTGCCCTACTTCGACGGGGTGGACCTGCCCCGGCTCAAGCGGCACCAGGCGCTATTGGTGACTCAAGTGCTCGGCGGCCCTCAGAACTACGACGGGCGCTCGCTCGCCGAGGCCCATGCCAGCATGGCCATCAACTATGACGAGTTTCTGGCAGTCCTTGGCCATCTTGCAGCTGCCCTGGCGGCCGCCGGAGTGCCTGACGACATCATCGCCAGAGCCGGAGCGGCGGTCGCCGCCACCGAGCCTGACATCGTGAAATCTGGTCGTCCTTGACCTGATGGATACCGCCGCCCTCAAGGGCAGCTGGGCGAACGTCGCGGCCGCCGGCGACGACGTCCCGCTGTACTTCTACTCGCACCTGTTCCTCAAGCACCCTGAGGTGCGCTCGATGTTTCCGATCCAGATGTCGGGGCAGCGCGACAAGCTGGTCACTGCTCTGGGCGCTGTGGTGTCGAACGTCGACGAGATCGACAGGATCGTGCCGCTGCTGGAGCAGCTCGGCCGTGACCACCGTCGTTTCTCTGTGGTGACTGAGCACTATGAGGCGGTCGGCGCCAGCCTGCTTGCGACCGTCAAGCGGTTTCTGGGCCCGTCGTGGACCCCGGATCTGGCGGCCACCTGGGCCGAGGCGTACGGCCTGGTGGCCAAGATCATGGTCGCCGCGGCTGAGCAGCACGAGGACGTCGCGCCCGCCGCCTGGGAGGCGGACGTCGTACGAGTCGAACGACGATCGGTGGAGGTCGCCGTCATCGATGTCGTCCCGCGCGTGCCGTTTCCCTACCGGGCCGGACAGTCGGTGGCGGTGGAGATCCCACACCGGCCGCGGGTGTGGCGGTACTTCAGTCCGGCGAACGCGCCGGATCCCTCGGGCCGGGTGCAGTTCCACATCCAGCCGATCGCCGGCGGCCTAGTTTCCACTGCGGCGGTCCGGCGGCTGAGCGAGGGTGACACGGTCAAGCTGGGTGCTCCGGTAGGCCAGCAGCTCACCCTGCGCGAGGACGAGCCGGTTCCCGACCTCCTCATGGTCGCCGGTGGGACCGGCCTCGCTCCACTACGCGCAGTTGTGGAGCAGATCGATCGAACCTGGGAGGCAACCGGCGACGGGCCGCGGGTTCATCTGTTCCACGGCTCACGGATGCCGTGGAATCTGTACGACCACGAGCACCTCAGCCGGCTTGCGCGCAAGCCGTGGTTCGACTACACCCCCGTTGTCTCCGACGACCAGTCGTACCCCGGCGCCCGAGGCCTCGTCGGCACCGTGGCAGCGACGGCCGGCGACTGGTCGGGACGGATGGCCATGGTGTGCGGCTCGCCCGCGATGGTCCGCTACTCGGTACAGGAGCTCCAGGCGGCCGGCCTGCCCCCAGACTCCATCCGGCACGAGCAATTCGACTTCCAGGGCGCGGCGTCGCCCACGGAGGAACTACAAGACGCAGTGGAGAAGAGGTAGCAGTGGCTGGCGTGCAC
>JBKPNA010000398.1:0-13390 GCA_046765695.1 Actinomycetota bacterium
CGGTTCTGATTGAGAACCACCAGCATAGTCCTCAGGCCGTCGCTCAAGACTCAGCAGCAGATGGGCAGCGGCGATGCGGAGGCACTGCTCGGGCGACCTGCAGGATTTGATCAGGCAAGGGCGACCGCCGCCGTGGCCAACGATCCGAGGCGCCTCGACGCGACGTGCTCGGCGACGGCGATGGTCGGCAGATTCGTGTTCGCAGACGGAATCTCCGGCAGGATTGCTGCGTCGACTACCGAGAGCCCGTCCACGCCGTACACGCGACCGAGTGCGTCAACGACCGCCCCTTGCTCGGGATCAGGACCCATCGCGCAGGTGCCGACGGGATGGTGGTAAGTCCACACGTTGCCGACTACATAGCGCTTCAAGGCCTTCCCGCTCGACAATTGCGGCGAAAGGCGCTGCCCAACCGTGAGCGTACGCATCGCCGCATGGCTCACCACAGACTCCGCGATCGCGAGTCCTTCCAGGAGTCGCGGCAGGTCGCTGGCGGTGGAGAAATATCCGAGGTCGATCTCGGGGGGCACGTCGGGGTCGGCAGAACGCAGCCGTACGTGACCTCGCGACTGCGGTTTCAGCAGTGCCGCTCCCACGAAGCACGACGCGATCTCGTCCTGGCCGCCCGGGTACGGGCCGGCCACGATGAGCTGCAGGTCGGGCGGATCTCGATGTGGGTGAGCGGCCGAGCTGTGGGTGGTCCCGACAAGCTGGAAGACCGGATCACCTCCCAGCGCACCGGAGTACGGCAGGTCGACACTTGTGGCGGGATGGTCGTGCAGGTTGCCGCCGACGCCTGCGAGGTCGGCGGTCACGTCGATGCCGAGCGTGAGCAGGTCATCGGCGGGTCCGATGCCGGACCGCAGCAGCACGACCGGCGACAGGTAGGCACCGGCACACAGATATATCTCCGGCGCGGTCACGATGTGACCACCCATGAGTTCGACACCGGCCACTGCGCCTGCGGTAACCAGCACTCGGCGTACGACCGCGCCGCCACGCACCTGCAGGTTCGGGCGGTGCCGGACCGGGTCGAGGTAGGCCGACGCCGTGCTGATCCGCCGGCCACCGACGGTGTTGACCGGCAGTGGAGCGACGCCGACTGCACCCGGCGCGTTGTGATCATCGATGATGGGTAGCCCGGCTGAGGCCAATGCAGCGGTACCCGCATCCGCGAGCGACGACTGTTCGGGTCCGACATATCGACCGATGGGAATCGGCCCCCTGTCCCCGTGATACTCCGCATCGCCGAAGTCCAGGTCCGTCTCCAGCCGCACGAACGCCGGAAGCAGATCCTTGAACGCCCAGCCGTCGATGCCCGCGGCGGCCCAAGCGTCGTATTCTGCCGGCGAACCGCGCAACGCGAACGTCGCTTTCACCGCCGACGACCCACCGACCTCGCGACCGCGTGGCAGCGGAAGGATTCGTCCGCCAGGACCCGATCGACCTTGCAACGACCAGTCGGTCGCCGGTGCGATCGACGGCCCGAGCCTGCTGTCGAACAACGCCGGTGGCAGGTCCGAACCGACATAGTCGGGACCCGCCTCTAGCAGGAGAACACGCACCGCCGGATCGGCGCTCAGCCGCGCCGCCAGCACGCACCCTGCGCTGCCTGCCCCGACGATGACGACGTCTGATTCGTCTCTCATGGTTTCCTCACTCATGGTCTGTCAAGCAAGCCTCACCACTGCAGCGCCGGTGTGGAAGTTCGATTTCCGCACCGGATCCGGCGTGCTGATGCCACATTTGAGACCCTCGAGGCAAGACGCCGGCCTGACGACCGAGGAACCGGTAAGACGTTGGGCCGCCTCCTGCAGGCGACGCGATCAACAGGTGCTGGAGCTTTCGCCGCTTCGTTGGCGAATCCACCGTGGCGTTGTGCCAGGATGAAGGCGGCCACCAGCAGCCGGGTGAGCAGGTCGGAGGGACAGTGCCATCAGCGCAACGCGTAATCGTGATCGCCAGTCCGCCTGACGAGGTGTTTGCCTTCTTCACCGACCCCCGAAACGATCAGCGGTGGCGGTCCCATGTGAAAGAGGTCGCGGTCGAAGGCACCGTGCGAGAGGGCTCGAAGGTTCACCAGGTTGTTGCCGGTCCCGGTGGTCGCGGCATTCCGGCAGACCTCGAGGTGACCGCGTACGAGCCGCCCTCGCGGTATGCGTTCAAGGTGATCGAAGGTCCGGCCCGCCCGGTCGGCGAGTTCCGATTTGCCACAGTCGAGGCTGGGACCGAGGTGAGCTTCTCGCTCAGCGCAGAGCTCTCCGGTATCAAACGGCTGTTCATGTCCAAGCCGGTGCAGCAGGCGATGACCGGCGAGATGGCGTCCCTCGACAAGGCCAAGGCATTGATCGAGAAACGATAGGCCTGCGCTCCGAGTTCGGATGACGACCCCCGTTCCACCGCCCAGCGACGACTCCATGTCGCTGCATCACGCAGCCTTGTACGTGTCCGATCTTGACCAGACCCGTGACTTCTACACCCATGTGCTCGGAATGGAGGAGATCGACCGTCCGGCCGACTTCACGTTCCCCGGCGCCTACTTCAGGCGCGGCGGGGCGGAGGTCCACGTTGTCGTGGAGACCGAGCCGCACCGCACCGCGGCGCTGCGCCCGGCCTGGTCGGAGCAGGAGCTGAGGACCGGCTACACAGTTCACTTCGCACTCAAGGTCGACTCGCTGGACCCGTTCCGGCAAGTCCTGGCCGATCGCGGTGTACGACCCGTCGGCGGTCCTCGGATCCGCGCCGACCATGTCGAGCAGATCTATCTGGCCGACCCGGACGGGTACGTCGTCGAGCTGATGTGCTTCCACGACGAGGCGACCGCTAACCGCCGCCGCGCCGAGCTTGCCGCGAGCGACGAGGGCGTGCCTGTCGCGCCAGGCCACTAGGGTCGAGACAGACTCGGCGTTACCGGAGAGGTGTGGCATGAACGAGCAGTGGGACCGAGTGGCGATGTTTCGGCGCTTGCACTCATCCGGATGTTTCGTGATGCCCAATCCGTGGGACGTGGGCAGCGCGCGGGCGCTCGAACACATGGGCTTCCCGGCGCTGGCCACGACCAGCGCAGGCATGGCCTGGACGTTGGGCCGCCCCGACAACCACGTCACCCTCGATGAGGCGCTGGAGCATCTCGGTCTGATCGCCGATGCGGTGGAGGTGCCGGTGAACGCGGACTTCGAGCACGCTTTCGCGGACGATCCGGAGCAGGTCTATGCCAACGTGAGGCGGGCGGTTGACACGGGGATCGCTGGACTGTCCATCGAGGACTCGACTCAGGACGACACGCAGCCGCTCTACGAACGCGAACTGGCCGTCGAGCGGATCATGGCTGCGCGAAAGGCGATCGACGACAGTGGCACCGAGGTCGTACTGACCGGTCGTTCCGAAGGGTTCGTCGTCGGGCGTCCCGACCTCGACGAGACGGTCCGGCGGCTGGAGTCGTACGCCGAGGCCGGCGCCGACTGCCTTTACGCTCCGCGGATCGATTCCGCCGAGCAGGTCTCCGCGATCGTCGCTGCAGTGTCCCCGAAACCGGTCAACCTGCTGATCAACGCCCCGTTCGTCACGGTTGCGGAGGCGGCTGCGCTCGGCGTACGCCGTATCAGCGTGGGCGGCACGCTCGCCCGCACCGCCTGGCGGGGCTTCCTCCAGGCGGCGCAGGAGATCGCTGACCGGGGTTCGTTCGCGAACTTCGAGAGCCTGCCCAATGTCGATGGCCTTCTCACGAGCCTGTCGAGCCCTGGCTCGATGCAGCCCTGAGCTGGAGGAGGCCCTCGCGTGACGCTGCAGGACTTTCCGAAGTATCCGTTGATGTTCGGGCCGAGCCCGGTCCACCCGCTCGATCGACTCACCAGCAACCTCGGCGGCGCGACGATCTGGGCCAAGCGCGAGGACTGCAACTCGGGGCTCGCCTTTGGCGGCAACAAGATCCGCAAGCTCGAGTACCTCGTCCCCGATGTGCTCGCCAAGGGAGCCGACACCCTGGTCTCGATCGGGGGAGTCCAGTCCAACCACACCCGCCAGGTTGCAGCCGTAGCGGCCAAGCTTGGCCTCAAGTGCCGCCTGGTCCAGGAGAGATGGGTGGATTGGCCTGACCCGGTCAATGAGAAGGTGGGAAACATCCTGCTGTCGCGCGTCATGGGCGCCGACGTACGCCTCGACCCCGCGGGCTTCGACATCGGGATCCGCAGCTCCTGGGAGGACGCCATCCGTGAGGTCGAGGAGGCCGGCGGCACGCCGTACGGCATCCCGGCCGGTGCGTCGGAGCACCCGCTCGGCGGACTGGGCTTTGCCAACTGGGCCTTCGAGGTCGCCGAGCAGGAAAGGCAGCTGGGTGTCTTCTTCGACACGATCATCGTTTGCACGGTGACCGGCTCCACACACGCAGGCATGATCGCCGGGTTCGCGGCCCTGCAGGAGAGCAGTGATGATCGCCCCCGGCGGGTCCTCGGCATCGACGCCTCCGCGACGATCGAGAAGACCCGGGACCAGGTTGCCCGGATCGCACGGAACACTGCCAAGCTCATCGCGCTCAGCCGCGATCTGACTGAGGAGGAGATCATCATCCTCGAGGGTTGGGCCGGCGACTTGTACGGCATCCCGGTCGAGTCAACGATCGAGGCGATCAAGCTGTGCGGATCGCTCGAAGGCATGATCATCGACCCGGTCTACGAGGGTAAATCCATGGCTGGATTGATCCAGTTGGTCAGTTCCGGCGAAATCCCGAAGGATTCCACCGTCCTCTACGCCCACCTAGGTGGGCAGCCGGCGCTCAACGCCTACGCCGGCATCTTCGACTCAATTTCCTGACGATCGGCCAATCGAGCTAGACCCGACGCGCAGGAAGATCAGACTCGGCCCGCGGCGACCGGAACATCGCTGGCGCCGGTCTCCTGGGCGCTCGTGGGCAGTGCCGCCAGCTTTCGCACGCCGAGGATGGTGAGGGTCAGGCCGACCACCTCTCCGGCGACCACTCCGACAGATGAGCCGACTTGTTCACCCATAACGAGGACGCCGAACGCGATCGCCACCAGCACCTGGGAGATGTTGACGGCCGGAGCGACCAACGAGATTCGGGTCGCTTGATAGGCCCACTGGATGAGCAGGATGGCCCAGGCTCCGACCGCCAGCAGCGTCCACAGCGGCCAATGCGTGAAGACCCGCCCCCAGCCGTGGCTGGCTTCAACCAGGACCAGCTTGAGCACGCCTGCGACCAGCCCGAACAACAGGCCGGCCGCGCTGCCCAACAGCAGGCCGCGAAGCCGGTCATGCCGGGCACGTCGGGCAACCAGCGTCGCCACGATCACCAGCAGGGCACCGATCAGCACGAACAGGGGAGCCAAGGAGCTGTGCACCGCATTCGTGGTCGCTGTTGGTCGAACCAGCAGGAACAGCGCCAATCCAGCCCAGGTCGCCACCAGCCAGATCATGGTTCGCCGTGGCGGCCACCGGCGTTCCAGACCGGCGCGGATCAAGACCGAGAAGACGATGCCGCTGACGATCACCGGCTGCACCAGGGCCAGGTCACCCTTGCTGAGTGCGAGCGCATGCAAACCAAACCCAGCTGCGCTGAGCACCAGTCCGATCAGCCACATCGGGTGGCGAACCATCCGAACGATGAAGCCGGTCCTTGACTCATCGGAGGCCGAAGGGCCGCTGGCCACGCGGTGCTGCAGCGCCGACCCAGCCGCGAAGCCGATTGCGGAGGCCAACGCGGCCACCACGGCAAAGAGCACCACCCACCTCCTCCAGCCCACCCGGTGCCAGTCCCGCCATACTACGAACCCCAGCAGCTGCGCGGGTCCCGCTTCGGTTAGGGGAAGATGCCGGGTAGACATGGGAGCCTGCCCGCCGCATGCGTGCCGAGGGATTAAATCGACTGGCTATGAAGGTTGCCCTCTGTGCACGATGGTGTTCTCCCTGCTCGCCTGAGGTCTTTCTTGCCTGCCGATCCTGACTTAGTCACGCTGCGCCCCGTCCCGGTGGGCCGGAACGGGGCGCCTCGTACGGGGTCGTGGGTGTCGCTGTGGCGCTTCCGCTCCTACCTGCGCCCGTACGCCCTGCGCTTCGTCGCGATGGCGGTCTTCGCCGGTCTGGGGATTGCGGCGACGATCGTCGTCCCGCTCGTCACCCGGGCGGTGATCGACGGGCCGATCGCCGAGTCCGACCGGCGCGGCCTGTACACACTGGGCGCGGCCGCCATCGGCCTCGGAATCGTCGAGGCGCTGCTGATGTTCTTCCGGCGCTGGGTGGTGTCCAAGGCGACGCTCGGGGTCGAGACCGACGTACGGGTCGAGCTGTACGCGCAGCTGCAGCGCCTGCCGATGCTGTTCCACAGCCGCTGGGAATCGGGCCAGCTGCTCTCCCGGATGATGAGCGACCTGTCGACGATCCGGCGCTTCCTCGGCTTCGGGATGCTCTTCATCGTCGTCAACATCGCCCAGATCGCGGTCGTGGTCGCGATCCTCATCCAGCTCTACTGGCCGCTCGGCCTGATGGTGCTCGCCTCCACAGTGCCGGTGGTCTGGGTCTCGATGCGCACCGAGAAGGCGTACACCAGACTCTCCCGGGCGGTCCAGGACGAGACCGGCGACGTCGCCTCGGCGGTGGAGGAGGCTGCGCACGGCGTTCGCGCGATCAAGTCCTTCGGCCGATTCGACCACGTGGTGGCCGCCTTCGACACCCGCGCAGTGCGCTTGCATGACACTGCGCTCGAGCGGGTTCGGTTGCAGTCGCAGTTCTGGACCTTCCTCGGCGCCATCCCGAGCGTGACCTTGATCATCGTCCTGGGCTTCGGTGCGCTCGCGGCCGGGCAGGGCCGGGTCACGCTCGGCACTTTGGTCGCCTTCATCACGCTGATGATGTCGCTGGTCTGGCCGGTCTCGGCACTGGGCTTCCTGCTGTCGATGGCCCAGGAGGCGATGACCGCAGCCGACCGGATCGGCGAGATCCTGGACACCGGCAACCCCATCACCGACGGCACTCGCGAGCTGACCAACGTCCGCGGTGAGCTGGCCTTGGAGCACGTGTCCTTCCGCTTCCCGGACGCCGATGCCGACGTCTTGCATGACCTCAACCTGCACCTGCGGCCCGGTGAGACCATCGCCGTCGTCGGCGCGACCGGCTCGGGCAAGTCGATCCTCACCAACCTCATCGCGCGGCTGTGGGATGTCACGGGTGGCCGGATCACCCTCGACGGGGTCGACGTGCGTGACCTGCGGCTGCGGCAGCTGCGCCAGTTCGCGACGGTGGCCTTCGAAGATCCGACCCTGTTCTCGATGTCGGCACGGGAGAACCTGACGCTCGGCCGGCCGGATGCCAGCGACGCCGACGTCGCCCAGGCGGTCGAGGTGGCGCAGGCCCAGTTTCTCTACGACCTGCCCTTCGGCCTGGACACCCGGATCGGCGAGCAGGGCCTGAGCCTGTCCGGCGGGCAGCGGCAGCGGCTCGCCCTCGCCCGGGCTGTGCTCGCCCGGCCGGCGGTGCTCGTGCTCGACGACACCCTCTCCGCGCTCGACATCCACACCGAGGCGCTGGTGGAGGCGGCGCTGCAGCGCGTACTGCGCGGCGTGACCGGCATCGTCGTGGCCCATCGCGCGTCGACGGTGCTCCTCGCCGACCGAGTCGCCCTGCTCTCGGGTGGCACGATCAGCCACATCGGCACGCACGCCGAGCTGCTGGACCGGGTGCCGGAGTACCGGGATCTGCTTTCTGCCGAGTACGCCGAGGACGACCGGTTGCTCGAGGTCGCGTCGTGAGCTCGGCGACCCAGACCCGACCGCGACCGGGGGAGCAGTGGCGAGGCGTCGTCTCCGAGCCGGGGGAGGAGTCCGAACGCCTCACGCCGGCGCCACGACACGGCAGCCGCCGGCTGCTTGCGGACCTGGTTCGTCCGCACCGAGGGCGCCTGGCCTTGGCCGTCGCGGTGGTGCTCGTCGAGAACGCCGCACGCCTCAGCCTGCCGTGGCTCGTCGCACGCGGCATCGACCGCGGGCTGCCACCGATCATCGCAGGCGGCAGCGCGCGCACTCTGCTGGGAATCGTCGCCGCCATGGTTGTTGCCGTGCTGCTGCAGTCCGTCGGCCGGATCAGCTTCCTGCGCATTTCCGGCCGGATCGGGCAGGCCGTGCTGCTCTCGCTGCGGCGCCGTGTGTTCGCACACTTCCAGCGACTCGACGTGGCTTTCCACGACCGATACACCTCCGGCCGGGTCACGTCCCGGCTGACCAGCGACATCGACGCGATCACCGAGCTACTGGCCGGTGGCTTCGACGGTCTGGTGACCGCCGTGCTGACCATGGCCGGGGTCGGCGTGCTGATGTTGAGTCTCAACCTTGAGCTCGGACTGGTCTGCCTGCTGTGCTTCCCGCTGTTGGCGCTGCTGGTGCGCTGGTTCGCGCGCACGTCGGCCGTGGTCTACCGCAAGGTGCGCGAGGCGTCGGCACTGGTCATCGTGCAGTTCGTGGAGACGATGACAGGCATCCGCGCCGTTCAGGCGTATCGCCGGGAGCCGCGCAACGCCGAGATCTTCTCCTGCCTGGCCAGGCGCTACCGCGACGTCAACACGACGTCGTTCCGGCTGGTGGCGGTCTTCATGCCGGGAGTCCGGCTGATCGGCAACGTGACCATCGGCGTGGCTCTGCTGTACGGCGGCCTACGGGCACTCGAAGGCGACCTGACGATCGGCGTGCTGACCGCGTTCCTGCTCTACCTGCGGATGTTCTTCGAGCCGATGCAAGAGATCAGCCAGTTCTTCAACACCTTCCAGTCGGCGTCTTCGGCACTGGAGAAGCTGTCCGGGGTGCTGGCCGAACGGCCCGGCGTACCCGAGCCGACGAATCCGGTTTCCTTGCCGCGCGTTCGCGGTGAGGTGCAGTTCGATCACGTGACCTTCGGCTACCTCCCCGAGCGGCCGGTGATTCAGCACCTGGACCTGACGCTGGCCCAGGGCGAGACCGTGGCGCTCGTCGGCACCACGGGGGCCGGCAAGACGACGATCGCCAAGCTGATGGCCCGGTTCTACGATCCGACCAGCGGCGCCGTGCGGCTCGACGGGGTAGACCTTCGCGACATCGCCGACACCGACCTGCGGCGGGCCGTGGTCATGGTGACTCAGGAGAACTTCATGTTCTCCGGCTCGGTCGCCGACAACATCGCCTTCGGACGCCCCTCGGCGAGCCGGGCCGAGATCGAGGACGCCGCCCGGGCGGTGGGCGCGCACGAGTTCATCACCTCGCTGCCGGAGGGTTATGACACCGACGTCGCCAAGCGCGGCGAGCGGCTGTCTGCTGGACAGCGGCAGCTCGTGGCGTTCGCCCGGGCCTTCCTCGCCGACCCCGCCGTGCTGATCCTCGACGAGGCGACGTCCAGTCTCGACATTCCCAGTGAGCGACTGGTCCAGCAGGGCCTGCAGACGATCCTGGCCGACCGGACGGCGGTGATCATCGCCCACCGGCTCAGCACCGTGGAGATCGCCGACCGGGTGCTGGTGCTGGAGCACGGGAGGGTGGTCGAGCAGGGCTCACCCGTGGAGCTGATCGGGCGAACCGGCGGTCGTTACGCCACCCTGCACCGGGCCTGGGACGAGTCGCTGGCCTAATTCAACCTAATGGACTTGACGCGCTGCGCCAGGGCACTAGTCCATAAGCAGCACGGAGGGTCGGGGCGAGAGGTAGTGATCGAGCACGAGGGCAGCAGCTCCCTGAGCTGCGACGTGCTCACCGACCGCGGAGCCCTCGATGATCAGCGGCGAACGAGCGGCGAGCAGCTTGGGCTGGATCAGCTCGGGCAACACGGCAAGCATGTGTCCGCTGATCCGCGCCCAGATCGGGCCACCGAACACCACGCGGTCGACATCAAGGGCGTTGACCAACACTGCGGCGCCTTCCGCAAGGGCGGCCGCGGCCTCGTCCAGCAGGTGCAGACAGGCCGTGTCCCCCGCGTTGGCGCGGTCACACAGCTCAGTCAGGACCTCGTCGACGCCCACGTAGTCGTCAGGGAGGACCTCAGACGTCGTAATGCCCCGCCGCTGCGCTCGTAGGACCATGGCACGCGGCAGGCAGCCCGCGGCCATCGAGCCCCGCCGGCCGATGCCGAGGTCCTCGCCGTCGGATTCCACGAGGATGCTGCCGATCTCGCCGATGTTGTTGCTCACACCCCGCAGCACGACATCGTCCATGACGATGCCGGCTCCGACCCCGGAACCGAGGTAGCAGAACACGAAGTGGTGCCGGTCCCCGTGCTGTGCCCACCGCTCCGCAGTCGCAGCCGCGGTGACATCCTTGTCCACCAGCACATGCAGCCCTGTGGCCGCATGGAGATCCGCGCGCAGCCGCACCTTGTCCCAGCCGGCGAGCTGCGGTGGTCCCAGCAGCACACCTTCCACGACGTCCAGCGGACCGGGTGCCGCGACCCCCAGGCCAAGGACGGCGGAGGAATCGATCCCAGCGTCGGCGACGAGTCGTTGCACCTGCTCGGCAATGACCGCAACCACGTCTTCTGGCCGTCGGGCCTGGGGGGTGCGACGGCGCGCGTACTGGCGCACCTGCCCCTTGACGTCGATGAGGACGAAGGTGAGCGTCGCCGGATCGACATGTACGCCCAGGGCCAGTTGGGCCGACGGCTGTACCTGGAGGAGCGTGCGCGGCTTGCCCCGAACCGCGGTCTGCACCCGACCGGTCTCGACGACCAGTTCTGCCGCCAGTAGCCGGCGAACGATGTTGCTGACCGTCTGTGCGGTGAGGCCTGTCTCGGTGACGAGCTCCACCCGACTGATGCCGACCCGGGCGCGGCGGATCGCGTCGAACAAGACGGTCTGGTTGAAGCTCCCGAGCCGGCTGAGGTTCGAGCCGCGGGTCATGTCGGGGCTCCCTTCCCGGCCTCACCGCGAAGCCGCTGCGGTGATGGTTCGTTGACGACCGCAGGAGCGTACCGTACGCTCGATTGCGAATAACTCCATCGAAGTGAGGTAATAAATCCGCGCTTCGAGAACAGCTGCTCCCCAGCGCGGACGTCGACCCCAAGTCCCACCAGGCACTCCAGGAAGAGCCGAGGCTCCCGCTGCCTCGGTCTCCGTGAGTTCGTTCCGTCCCAAAGGAGAGACGTGCACAGACGCGAGTTTCTACTGACCGCAGCCGGACTTGGTGCAACTGTTGGCCTGGCCGCCTGCGGCAAGAGCGGAGGCAGCACGGCGCCGGCCGCCTCCGCCAGCAGTGCGGGAGAGATCACCGGCGAGGTCAAGGTGACCTTCCAGCAGTTCGGCAACTCCAAGATCCAGGCCAACTTCCTCGGTGACTGGGCCAAGAAGTTCACCGCCGCGCACCCCAAGGCCACGGTGAAGCTGCAACCGATCGTGGCGTCGGAGAACGACTACTACACGAAGCTGCAGCTGTCCATGCGGTCTCCCCGTACGGCGCCCGACATGTGCTACGAGGACACGTTCCTGATCAACTCCGACATCTCGGCGGGCTACCTGACGCCATTGGACGACCGGATCAACGGCTGGGCCGACTGGAGCCAGTTCAAGGAGGCCGCCAAAGGGGCGGCCAAGGCGCTGGACGGCAAGACGTACGGCATCCCGGACGGCACCGATGTCCGAGCCATCTGGTTCAACAAGAAGCTCTTCGCCCAGGCCGGTTTGCCTCAGGACTGGCAGCCGAAGAGCTGGAACGACATCGTCACCGCCGCCCAGGCGATCAAGTCCAAGGTGCCGGGCGTGATTCCGGTGAACGTCTATGCCGGTACGGGCACCGGTGAGGCGGCCTCGATGCAGGGATTCGAGATGCTCCTCTACGGCGCTCCCAGCGGGACGCTCTTCGACAAGGAGAGCCAGAAGTGGGTGATCGACTCCAAGCAGTTCATCGATGCGCTGACGTTCCTGCAGCAGATCTACAGCACCGGTCTGGCTCCCACCCCCCAGCAGGCGTTGGCTCCCACCTGGGCCAACACCGTAAGCCAGGAGATGCTGCCGAAGGGCAAGCTCGCTATCGACCTCGACGGAAGCTGGCTGTCCGGCAACTGGTTGCCCACCGGCGCGGCTCCGTGGCCCGAGTGGCACCAGACCCTGGGCAACGCCCATATGCCGACCCAGAACGGCGAGGGCAGCGGCAAGGTCACCATGTCCGGCGGCTGGACGTGGGCCATCCCGAAGAACGCGCAGAATCCCAACGCGGCTTGGGAGTTCATCAAGATGCTCACCTCGAAGGAGGGTGAGCTGGACTACGACATCAAGAACGTGCAGATCCCGGTTCGCACCGATGTGGCGGAGGACCCGAGCTACGTCAAGGCGAACCCCACCAACGCCTTCTTCTCGAGCCTGGTCGAGAGCACCATCTACCGTCCGGCCTACGCCGAGTACTCCAAGATCTCCCTGCTTATCCAGCAGGCCACGGAGAAGGTGATCACCAACACCGCTACGCCGGAGGCGGCCGCCAAGTTCTACAGCGACGGCGTCACCCAGGTCGTCGGTCAGGACAAGGTCGTCAAGCTTTGACAAGAACCTCGGCGGCGAAGCGATCGGCAGCCACACCGGGGAGGTCGGGCTGATGGCCACCCTGACCCAGGTGGGCGCGGGCGCACCTCCGCGCGCCCGGCGGACACTGGTGCGCGGGGCGCCGATCGTGCCATCGGTCGTGCTCCTCCTGGTGTTCCTGGCAGGACCGATCCTCTACTGCGTCTATGCCGCATTCACCAACATGGCACTCACCGGGCAGGTGGGCACCCAGTTCGTCGGCCTCGACAACTTCACCCGGGCGTTCACCGACCCAGCCTTCTTGTCCTCGGTCTGGCTGACCCTGATCTTCACCGTGGTGTCGGCGATCATCGGCCAGAACATCCTCGGCATGGTGCTGGCACTGCTGATGAGGTCGGGCCACGCGGTCGCCCGGGCCTTCACCTCGGCTGTGGTGATCGGGGCCTGGGTGCTGCCGGAGGTGGTTGCCGCCTACCTTTGGCAGGCGGTGCTGGGCCCGGAAGGATCCTGGAACAGGATCAGCGGCTTCTTCGGCATACCCCCTCAGAACTGGCTGTTCACGACCCCGATCCTGGCGGTTTCCATTGCCAACATCTGGCGCGGCACGGCCTTCTCCATGCTGGTCTACTCCGCGGCGCTTTCGGAGGTGCCACGCGAGATCGAGGAGGCGGCGCTGGTGGATGGGGCCGGTCGGTTCCGGTTGCTGACCTCGGTCACCATCCCCATGGTGCGCCGGACCATCGCAACCAACCTGATGTTGATCACACTGCAAACCCTCTCAGTGTTCGGCCTGATCTACACAATGACCAAGGGCGGTCCGAGTGACAAGAGCATGACCTTGCCGTTGTTCGCCTACAACCAGGCCTTCGTCGCCTCCGACCTCGGCTATGGCACTGCGATCGCACTGCTGCTGCTGCTGAT
>JBKPNA010000399.1:0-3968 GCA_046765695.1 Actinomycetota bacterium
GCATGAAGCTCACCACCGTCGGCCTGCTGGGGTCCGCCAGGACTTCCCCGACCGGCAGCTGAGTGCCGTCGCCGAAGCTGAGTGTCAGATCACGCGCGCGTGCCGCGGAGCCCGCGGCGCCTACGATCTCGACGCTGGTCAGCTCGCGAGGCTCCGCCCAGTCGAGCTGAACCCAGGCACCTTGGGGTTGGTCTGCAGTCCACGGCCGGCCTATCCGGGCTGGATCGGTGGACCGGGCGCCATCGTGCAGCGTTCGGGGATCGGAGGCCTTCGCGTCGGGGCTCTGGGTGACAGTCGCGCTCACCGCCACGTTGCCGTCGGCCGCCGGGTCGAGGACGACATCATCGGCACCAGGCCTGGTGCCGGCCAGGATCTCGGCGATCGTGACCTGCTTGGCGCCCGGCTGCACCGATGCGGCGGTGAGCCGAACCCGGTTGACCAGCCTCGGGCTGAAGACGATCTCGGTCACTCGTGACGTGGCCGACAATGTGAACTGCAGGAAGGAGCCGTCGCCGAAGCTGAGGAAACCGGCGGTCAGACCCGGTTCGTCCAGCGAGTTGCGGACGACGGCGATCCGCCTCAGCTCGTGCGCGACCGGCCAGGTCAGCTCGACCCAGGCACCGGCCGTCTCGTCGTCCGACTGCCAGGCGGCCCCAGGGGACGACGCCGAACCGGAGGTGACCAGGTCGCGGACCGATGCGCCGCGGCGCGTACTGCTCGCGGTGACAACGGCTTCTCCTGCCAGACCGGGGCCTGACCGGTGACTCAGACTCCACGCCGCCACCCCGGCAATCACCGAAGCCACCACGACGACGGCGACCAGACCCAGCCGGCGCCCGCGCCGCGCCTTGGCTTTGCCGGGAGGCGGAACCCGCACGGATGTCTCGGTCACGACCGTCCCCGACTCATGGTCCACGCCGCACCCAGTCTGCGTACGGAGACAGTTCGCGAACCAACGGTGACGGCGGCCCAAGCGGATCAGCTTCAACCTGGGCGGCCGCCCGGGCCAGCAGACCGAGGGAGATCCAGAGAACCCCCGTTGTGTCGTGGAGATCCGGACCGGCGATGACCTTGGCGACCAGCAGGCTGACCAGCGCCCAGATGACCGGCCGGTACTCCCGAACCGCCGAGCCGCGCCGAATCAGGGTCGCCACGGCGGTGGCGAAAACCAGAGTCCCGACAATCCCCGTCGTGCTCAGCAGCCCCGGCACGAAGGAGGAGGCCCGGTTGGAGCCGAGACCGACCCCGAGGCCGAAGGTGTCGACACACGCATCGAGTGCCAGTGCGTTGGCGGAGGACCGCTCATCGAACGAGGACGACGTCACCTTCTCGTTCACCGTGGTCTCGACGAAACCAGCCACGATGGGCAGGAACCACAGAGCTGCGATGACGGAGGCGCAACCCAGCACGCTGGCTACAGCGCTGACCGAGGTGCGGCGGAGCACAAACCCCAGCACGAAGGTGATGGCGGCAATCAGCGCAACCGCCACGCCGGCCACGACGAATGTCGCCGAAGTCGAGATGGCACCCAGGTAGCCGGCCAGCGCGGCGACGCCGAGCGCTCCGGCTCGACGCCAGCTCTGCATCTGGAGCGAGCGGGGCAGCATGTACGCGATGGTGACGAGACAGGATCCGGCCAGCCCCGCGGGCTCGGAGAAGATGCCACGGAAACGTTCGACATCGTCAGGCGCGGACTCGATGTAGGCGAAGGCCGGGGAGTTGTCGAAGACGCCCTCCGGAAATGGCAGACCGAGGAGCTGGTGGAGATACCGCCAGCCCGACAGCAGCGTGGCGGTTCCCGCCAGCAGTCCGATCAACTCCGGACCCGACTTGGAACTGCGCGCCAGGAAGACCATCACACAGGTCCCCAGCACAAGGTAGATGGTCTGGGCCACGTTGGAGGTGGTGAAGTACCCGGCTGCGAGCTTCGTCGCACCCGCCGGAACAGAGACCGTCAATCCGTCGAACAGGACCGGGGCGACCAGCGTCACCAGAACCGACCACAGCAGGAAGAACAGCAACAGCGGAGCCGCCGGCGGGAGCGGTCGACGGGGTCTCGGTGGTGCCTTTGCGTTGCCGAGCAGGGAAAGACCGAGCGCCACAACGGTCCCCAGGGCAACGGCATAGAAGGTCGGCACCGTGATGCTGCCGGCGACGACGGCGGCGCCCGATGCGGTCACGCCACCCAGCGCCAGGGCCCGCCCGTACCCATGCCTGCCGATCACTCCATAGAGCACGGCGGCAACCGTGGCCAGGGTCAGTAGGGACATCGAATCAGCCAGTCGAATCGCGTGTCAGGCGTGCCGGCCATAGCGGGCGGCGAGCAGCCGCCGGGCAAGTGGCATGGGCAGAAGCAACATCGCAATGCACCACGCCGAGATCACCAGCCTCTGCAGCACGGACTCCGGGCCGACCTGAAACGGCGCCCGCATGGAGTCGAGCAGCATCCGGAGCCACGTGTCATGAGGCAGTGGATGCGCCTCCGGTGCTACCCGGCGGGACCCGACCCGGAACTGCAGCAGTTCTCGGCTACGGAACAGAGGACGTTCATCGACGCTGCCCGCAGGCGTCCCATGGACCTGGTGCGCATAGCGCCAACGGGCTCGGGCTCGGGCCACCTCGCGCGGGAACCGGAGGTCATCCTGCAGCAGATCACTGTCGTTGGCTCCATGCTGCCGGTAACCGACCACGACGCCGGGCACGCTGACGACGTCGCCGAAGAAGGGGGCAGCCGCCAGGCAGGCCGAGTCCGACGCATCGCCAGTGTCCGGATCGATCGGAAAGATCTTGTCGAGAAACCACCGGGCGTACGCGTTCCCCGAGCCTGGCGGCGTTGGGTACGCGGTGGTCGTCTTCGCCCAACGTTCGATGTCCGCCGGCGACGGAACCGGAGAGTACGCGGGAAACGGCCTTCCGATCAAGCCACCTCTCTGGTCGATGCGCTGCATCTGAAACTGCACCTTGCTCACGGTCGGCGTCCATACTGCGGCAAGCTGCTCCGCCAGTTCCGGCGGCAGTATGTCGTCGGAGTCCAAGAACACAACAACATCTCCCGTGCTGACGGCGTACCCACGGTTGGCCGCCACCCGCTGGCCGGCGTTCTCCGTCAGCAGCACCTTCACCCGGTCGGCGAACCCTTCGATAATGGCGCGTGATTCGTCGGTGGAACCGTCATCCACAACGATGACCTCAAGGTCTGTCCAGCGAATATCCAAGGCGCTCTGAATGGCCGAAGCAACGTACTGATCGTAGTTGTGATTGGCGATGATGACGCTCAGCCGCATCATGCCAGGGTGGCGTGCATCCCCGTTCACAGGCCGCACTGTTGTGACCGAGTCACTGCTGGCCACCATGCCGGCGGAACTCGGACTCCAGGGCACCCGATCCTCCGTCCTCGATGCCACCGCAAAGCTGATCCGAAGCTCCGCCCGCACGACGCCCTTTCCGGTCGTTTCCAAACCAATTCTCGTCGCCTGCACTTCGCTGGCAGATTGTGAAAAGCGCGAGTTGATAGACAACTGGGATCTGATGGTTCCGGCGGTCGAGGCAACTACGCTGCTGCGCCGCTTAGTCGGCCAGCACGAGTAGTGAGTAGCCGCCGAACATGCGAACGGCCAGATCGGGGTTGGCCGCGTACATGATCCGCCGCGGCAGCCGCATGATCCGGCTCGAGCGGGCCTGGTTCGGCAACTCTAGGCGGCTGGCGGTGTAGGTCCAGTCGACAATGGAATAGCCGCAGTCGGCCAGTGCCGCCAGCGCGGTGTCCTTGTAGAAGTAGTGGATGTGTCCGACACCTTTGCGCAGCTGCAGGATCGGCCGCGACCGAGCCACCGACTGCACCGACAGGTCCAGGGGGATGTGGAAGATCTTGCTCTTCCCCAGCGGCTTGAGTTTCTTGAGAAAGCCGAGATAGTCCTCGACGTGCTCCATTACGTCGATGGCCAGGACGATGTCGAAAGGCGCAGGAT
>JBKPNA010000400.1:0-3098 GCA_046765695.1 Actinomycetota bacterium
ACCGACACCGGGCAGCGCCCGGCGGAAACCGCCGGGAGCGAGCCGGGAGAGAGCTCCGCCGGCGACACGACGGGCACCGAGACCGAGCAGCCTCCCACGGAAGGCCCCACCGGCGAGGCGAGCCCGGAGGTCGATCCGGCCGGACCTGACCTCACGCTGTTCACCGTCCCCGAGTGCTCGGTGGTTCCCGGTGGCGCGCTCAGCGGCGCTGACGCGCTGAACATCCTGGTCGCCGTGCGCAACGGCGGCCCGGGCAGCTGGAACAGCCTGGTGCACTACCGGCTGGTGAGCGACACGGGGTTGACCGCTGAAGGCAATACCGCAATCAGCAGCGGCTCCGAGTTCACCGCGATGCAGGTGGACCTGAGCACTGGCGACTACAGCCGCACCCACCGCTTCACGATCACCGCTGACCCGGACAACCAGATCCGGGAGCGCGACGAGTCGAACAACCAGCTGATGATCAGCGTGGCGTTGCCGCCCCGGCCGACTGGCACAGTGAACGTCAACTGCACCTCGCCCTAGCGGCCTGGCCAGCTGCGCACCTTGCACCCTTTAACCCGACGCTGCACCCACTGCAGAGGGTGCACCGTCGGGTTAAAGGGTGCAGCGTGGTCAGGGAGTGAGGGTCAGCTCGACCAGCTCTCCGTGGCCTGGGATAGGACGGAGTCATGGATTCGCACAACCTCGGAAGAACGCCCGTGCAGATCTCCGAGCTGGGCTTCGGCGGCGGGCCGCTCGGGGGCCTGTTTCAGCCGGTCGATCATGACACCGCCCTGAGCACTTTGGCCGAGGCCTGGGCCGGAGGTGTCCGGTACTTCGACACCGCACCGCACTACGGCATCGGGCAGTCGGAATCGTGGTTCGGGGAGTTCCTACGCGGGCAGCCGCGGGACCATTTCACCCTGTCGACAAAGGTCGGCCGGCTGCTCGTGGCACAAGACCCGGCCGGTCGGATGGACGAGGCCTTCCAGGTGCCGGCAACTCACCGCCGGGTGTGGGACTTCTCCCGCGACGGTGTTCGTCGAAGCCTCGAGGAGTCGCTCGGCCGGATGGGTGCGGATCGGGTCGACGTCCTGTATCTCCATGACGTCGAATCACACTTCGAGGAAGCTCTGGGCACGGGTTATCCAGCGCTGGCCGAGCTGCGTGAGGAGGGCGTGGTCGGTGCGATCGGCGCGGGAATGGGCGATGCGGGACTGCTCGCCCGACTTGTCCGCCAGACCGACGCCGACGTCGTGATGCTGGCAGGTCGCTACACCTTGCTCGACCAGTCGGGGCTGGACGAGGTCCTTCCCGTCTGCCAGGACCGTGGAGTCTCGGTCGTGGCCGCGGCTGTCTTCAACTCAGGCGTGCTGGCCCAGCCACGGCCCGCTGCCGGGGCGATGTATGGCTATGACGAGGCTTCCCCGGGAGTGCTGGAGCGAGCCAGTCGCATCGCCGATGTCTGTGCAGCCCACGGTGTCACGTTGCCGCAGGCCGCCATGGCCTTCCCGCTGACGCACCCGGCAGTCGCCGGCGTCGTCGTCGGCATGCGATCCGCCGAGGAAGTCCGCCAGAACCTGACCGCGTTCGCAGCCGGTGTGCCCGCTGAACTGTGGCAGGACCTCCGCAGTTCCGGACTGCTCGACCCACGCGTACCGGTCCCTGACTGACCTGACCGGCTGCGCACCTTGCACCCTTTAACCCGACGCTGCACCCGCTGCAGCGGGTGCAGCGTCAGCCAAGGGGTGCAGAGTGGTCAGGGGTGAGGTGGGGTCGGCGTCACTGAGTCGAGTACCTCCGCGATCCGGCCCACCACCACTTCGGGTCGGTAGCGCTCGGCGGCCTGCTGGAGATCGGCCGCAACCGCACTCCGCCGCTCCGGGTGATCGAGGAAGTAGACCAGCCGTTCCTGCAGCGAATCGTCGTTCCGCTCGTAGAGGGCCTCGGGATGGTTGCCGGTGATCTCCGGATAGGCGCCGACCCTCGGCAGCACGCAGCAGGTGTTGGTGTACATCGCCTCGAGGGTCGACACCCCGAGGCTTTCGTGAGTCGCGGTGGAGACCTGCAGCTCGGCACGCCAGAGGGCGGCGTAGTAGTCAGGCAGCGACAGGTTGTTCCCCAGCACGACCTTGGTCGGGAAAACCTCCGCCAGCTCCGCGACCGCCTTGCTCCCGGCCTGCCCAGAGGTGAACCGCCGCGTGAACAGCACGCGTACGTCGTAGCGCGGCAGCACGTGTTGCATCACCCGGATGAACATGTCCGGATCTTTGCTGGCGACCGGGGCGTGATTGAACACGATGGTCGGGCACGAATCACGTTCGGATGTCCGGTACGTCTCGATCCGTGCCACGTCGAGCGGTAGACCCACCACCTCGCAGCGGGCGTCCAGCGATTGCGCCAAGTTCGCGTTGAACTCACCGATGGTGCGTTGCAACGTCTCGCGCATCTGGTGGGAAACCAGCAACAGCCGGTCCAGCACACAGAGATTGGCCAGATCGGCCATCTCCATACCCGGATAGGCATCGAACCGGAACGTGTCGGTGGGATCCCAGTGGCTGCCGTGGGTGTAGCCGATCAACGGCACGTCCAGATGCAGGTCCAGGATCATCCGGCGCAGCTCCGGCGGAAAGACCGAGAACGCGTGGAAGACGAAGACCGCGTCGGTCTGTCTGCTGCTGAGCACCTGGAGCGCCCCCTCGTACGCGCACAGCAGCCAGCGCAGCCGGCGAACCTGAGGATCCGGGCCGTCCGGCACATCGATTGGTGGTTGGATCACCTCCCAGCCAGTTGCCGCCAGCCCACTGCGGATCGCGGCCGAGGAGGTGATCGCATACCCGATGGCGTCGCTGGACGGCGCCGACTGTGGCCCTGCGGCTCGATTCGGCTTGGTGGTCACGGGGATGGTGTAGGCATCGAGATAGAGCAGTCGTCGCGACGCGGAGAGACCTGATGTCATGCTGCCCTCGACTCCTCGGCTGAGAGGACGCCGGCATAGACATCGGCGTGCGTTGCGGCGATCGCATCCCAACTGTGGCTCGCCGCGATCGTACGGCCAACGTTCCGCAGCCTTTCGGCCAGCTTACGGTCGCTCAGCACGCGGCGCAGGGCGGCGG
>JBKPNA010000401.1:0-10328 GCA_046765695.1 Actinomycetota bacterium
CCGCTGATGCTGGCCACGCCGCACACGCTGATCGAGGGAGTGATCATCGCCGCGTACGCGATTCGGGCGCATCACGCCTTCATCTACGTCCGCGGTGAGGTGTTGCATGTGGTCCGCCGGCTGCAGCAGGCAGTGGCCGAGGCGTACGACGCCGGCTATGTCGGGACGAACATCCTGGACTCCGGCTACGGCCTGGAGATCGTGGTGCACGCCGGCGCCGGCGCATACATCTGCGGTGAGGAGACCGCCCTGCTGGACTCGCTGGAGGGCCGAAGGGGACAACCCCGGCTGCGGCCGCCGTTCCCGGCCGTCGCCGGCTTGTACGCCAGCCCGACTGTGATCAACAACGTCGAGTCGATCGCCTCCGTGCCGAGCATTGTCGCGAACGGCCCCGACTGGTTCGGGTCGATGGGCACAGAGAAGTCCAAGGGCATGACCATCTACTCGCTGTCCGGGCACGTGGCGAATCCGGGGCAGTTCGAGGCGCCGCTGGGCATCACGCTGCGCCGGCTGCTCGATCTGGCCGGCGGGATCCGGGCCGGGCACGAGCTCAAGTTCTGGACGCCCGGCGGATCGTCGACACCCATGCTGACTGCCGAGCACCTGGACATCCCGCTCGACTACGAGGGGGTGGCCAGCGTCAAGTCGATGCTCGGCACCAAGGCGCTGCAGTGCTTCGACGAGACCACGTCTGTGGTGCGGACCGTGCTGCGCTGGACGGAGTTCTACAAGCACGAGTCGTGTGGCAAGTGCACCCCGTGCCGCGAGGGCACCTGGTGGCTGGTGCAGATCCTGAAGCGGATGGAGGCCGGCCGCGGCGAGGAGGGCGACATCGAGAAGCTGCTGGACCTCTGCGACAACATCCTCGGCCGTTCCTTCTGCGCTCTGGGCGACGGGGCGACCTCTCCGATCACCTCGGCGATCAGCTACTTCCGTGAGGAGTTTGAGGCAGCGATGCACACACCGGCCTGGGAGCTGTTCCCCTACGAGCGGAGCACCCTCTTCGTCCGCGAACCGGTCGGGGCTGCGTCATGACAGTCACCAAGCCCGACTCGGCAGACGTCACCGAGCGGGAAGACCTGGTCACGGTGACCATCGACGACATCGACGTGTCGGTGCCCAAGGGCACCCTGGTGATCCGGGCCGCCGAGCTGCTCGGGGTCGACATCCCCCGGTTCTGCGATCACCCGCTGCTCGACCCGGTCGGTGCCTGCCGGCAGTGCCTGGTCGAGGTGCCCGACGCAGGCAACGGCCGGCCGATCCCCAAGCCCCAGGCGTCCTGCACGCTCGAGGTGGCCCCGGGCATGAAGATCAAGACCCAGCTGACCTCGCCGGTGGCGGAGAAGGCGCAGCACGGGAACCTCGAGTTCCTGCTGATCAACCATCCGCTGGACTGCCCGATCTGCGACAAGGGCGGTGAATGCCCGCTGCAGAACCAGGCGCTGTCCCACGGCTACGCCGAGACCCGGTTCACCGACCTGAAGCGCACCTACCCCAAGCCGATCAACATCTCACCCAACGTGCTGCTGGACCGGGAGCGCTGCGTGCTGTGCGCCCGCTGCACCCGGTTCTCCGAGCAGATCGCCGGAGACCCCTTCATCGCTCTGGTCGAGCGCGGCGCGCTGCAGCAGGTCGGCATCTACGAGAGGGAGCCGTTCCAGTCCTACTTCTCCGGCAACACCATCCAGATCTGCCCGGTGGGGGCGCTGACCAGCGCGCAGTACCGGTTCCGCTCCAGGCCATTCGACCTCGTCTCCACGCCCTCGGTCGCCGAGCACGACGCCTGCGGGTCGGCGATCCGGGTCGACCACCGTCGCGGCACGGTAATGCGTCGGCTGGCCGGCGACGACCCGGAGGTCAACGAGGAGTGGATCACCGACAAGGACCGGTTCGCTTTCGCGTACGGGCGTCAGGAGGACCGGCTGAAGTGGCCGCTGGTCCGCGAGGGCGGCGTGCTACGGCCCGCCTCCTGGCCGGAGGCGATCGACGTGGCCGTACGCGGCCTGCAGGCAGCCGGCGCCGCTGCGAAGCGGGCGAGGTTTCCCTTCGGCAACGGGGTGGGTGTGCTCACCGGCGGCCGGCTCACCCTGGAGGACGCCTATGCGTACTCCAAGTTCGCCCGCGCCGTGCTGGGCACCAACAACATCGACTTCCGGGCCCGGCCGCACTCGGACGAGGAAGCCGACTTCCTGGTCCATGCCGTGGCCGGTACCGGACGCGGAGTGTCGTACGCCGACCTGGAGAACGCGAGCTCGGTGCTGCTGGTCTGCTTCGAGCCGGAGGAGGAAGCCGGTGCGGTCTTCCTGCGGCTGCGCAAGGCCAACGGCAAGCGGGGACTTCAGTCCTGGACGCTGGCCCCGTTGCTGAGCAACGGCGCCCGCAAGATCGGCGCCCAGCTGGTCCCTTGCGTGCCCGGCGGGGAGGCAGCCGCTCTCGACCACCTCAGCTGGCAGGTCCCGGTCGACGAGAACTCGATCATCCTCGTCGGCGAGCGCGCCGCCGCGTTGTCGGGGACGTTGAGCGCCTGCCTGCGGCTGCGTGAGCGGACCGGCGCCCGGCTGGCCTGGATTCCCCGGCGGGCCGGTGACCGCGGCGCCGTCGAGGCCGGTTGCCTCCCCAACCTGCTGCCCGGCGGCCGGCCACTGGCGGATCCGGCCGCTCGGGTCGACACCCAGACCACCTGGGGCGTGGACACGCTGCCGTCGTTGGAGGGGCGCGACGCGGACGAGATGCTGATCTCCGCCGCCGATGACGAGCTGGCCGCGCTGATCGTCGCGGGGGTCGACCCGCGCGACTTCACCGATCCCCAGGCGGTGCTCGAGGGCCTTGAGGCGGTGAACTTCGTGATCAGCCTGGAGACCCGGGCATCGCTGGTGACCGAGCGGGCCAATGTGGTGTTCCCGGTCTCGCTCATCCACGAGCGGGCCGGCACCTTCCTCAACTGGGAGGGTCGCCCGCGACCGTTCGACATCGTGATCCGTCAGCCCAACGGGCTGTCCGACCTGCGGGTGCTGGTCGCACTGGCCGACGCGATGGACGCCGACCTCGGCTTCCGCACCCCGGCGCAGGCCCGGGCCGAGCTGGAGGAGCTGGGCCACTGGGAGGGCGAGCGTGGTGCTGCCCCCGACTACCCGGCCGGTCTGGTCAGCGATCCCGACGGGGAGGGCACGTCAGCCGTGCTCGCCACCTGGCGGATGGCCCTGGACGGCAGCCGGGCGATGGACGGCGAGCCCTACCTGCAGGCAACCGCACCGGCACCGCTGGCTCGGCTGAGCCCGGCGACAGCGACCGGCGCCTCGCTGGCCGACCAGGTCACGATCGCCAACGACAGGGCCTCGCTGACCTTGCCGGTGCTGCTCGACGACACCATGGTCGACGGAGTCGTCTGGATCCCTGGTCGGGCACCTGGCTTCGAGGTGCCGGACCACCTGGCAGCGGGGGCCGGGGACCTGGTCCGGATCTACCCGCCTGCCGACCTGCTGCCGATCACCGATGCGGAAGAGGTGGCGAACCCGTGAGCACGCTGGATCTCGAGGTGTTCTTCAACGATCCCTGGTGGGTGGTCGTGCTGAAGGCGCTGTTCGCGCTGGTGGTGCTGCTGGTCCTCACCCTGTTCACCATCTGGTACGAGCGGCGCGTGGTCGCGTTCATGCAGCAGCGCCAGGGCCCCAACATGAACGGGCCCTTCGGGCTGTTGCAGTCCCTCGCCGACGGCATGAAGCTGATGTTCAAGGAGGACTTCACCCCGACCGCCGCGGACAAGCTGGTGTTCATGCTGGCCCCGTTCGTGGTGGCCATCCCGGCGATCACGGCGTTCGCGGTGATCCCCATCGCCGGCGAGGTACGGGTCCCGTTCACCGACATCCACACGCCGCTGCAGGTGACCGACCTGCCGGTCTCGGTGCTGTTCATCGTCGCCATCGCCTCCATCGGCGTGTACGGCATCGTGCTGGCCGGCTGGTCGTCGGGTTCCACGTACGCCTTGCTCGGGGCGCTGCGCTCCAGCGCGCAGGTGATCAGCTACGAGGTCGCCATGGGCCTGGCGCTGGTCGCGGTGTTCCTGTACGCGGGGTCGCTGTCCACCTCGGAGATCGTCGCCAAGCAGGCCGAGGCGTCGACCGTCTTCGGAGTGCCGCTGTGGTTCGCGATCCAGCTGTTCCCCTCGTTCGTGATCTACCTGATCTCGATGGTCGGCGAGACCAACCGGGCGCCGTTCGACCTGCCCGAGGCCGAGGGTGAGCTGGTCGGCGGCTTCCACACCGAGTACTCCTCGATGCGCTTCGCCATGTTCTTCATGGCCGAGTACATGAACATGATCACCGTCTCGGCCCTGGCGGCGACCCTGTTCCTCGGGGGCTACGCGGCCCCGTTGCCGTTCAACCTGATCCCAGGCGCAGACTCGGGCTACTGGGGGGTGGTGTGGTTCCTGGTCAAGGTGCTGCTGCTGCTGTTCCTCTTCGTCTGGCTGCGCGGCACCCTGCCCCGGCTGCGCTACGACCAGTTCATGCGCTTCGGCTGGCGCTGGCTGATCCCGATCTCCCTGGTCTGGACGGTCATGATCGCCATCCTGCGGATCGGGCAGCGCGAGGGCTGGTTCCAAGGGACCGGCTTCTGGGTCACTGCGGTCGCCGTCTTCGTGGTCCTGCTGGCGCTGAGCTTCTTCGGCGGCAAGGAAGAGCGCGCAGAGACCGGGCGCCAGCCGGCAGTCGAGTTCGATCCCTTCGCCGGTGGCTACCCCGTACCGCCACGCGGCGACCAGGTACTGCCGGAACTCGCTACAGTGCTGACCGCCGACGAACCGGCGGCCACGAACGGCACGCAGATGACCAACCGCGACGACCCCGTTGAACCCCCGGCGCGCGCCAACCAACCGAGGGAGGGAGGCTGATGGGCTTCTTCGACCCCGTTGCCGGCTTTGGCGTCACGTTCCGGACCATGTTCCGGAAGACGTTCACCATCGACTATCCCAACGGTCCGCGTACCACGGCACCGCGGTTCCACGGCCGACACCAGCTCAACCGCTGGCCCGACGGACTGGAGAAGTGCGTGGGCTGCGAGCTCTGTGCCTGGGCCTGCCCGGCCGACGCCATCTACGTGGAGGGAGCGCAGAACACCGAGGAGGAGCGGTATTCCCCCGGCGAGCGCTACGGCCGCGTGTACCAGATCAACTACCTGCGGTGCATCCTGTGCGGACTGTGCATCGAGGCGTGCCCCACGCGGGCGTTGACCATGACCAACGAGTACGAGCTGGCCGACGACAGCCGGGCCAGCTTGATCTACGAGAAGTCCCGCCTGCTGGCCCCGCTGCTGCCCGGGATGACCGAGCCACCGCACGAGCGGCAGCTGGGGGATGACGAGCAGGCGTACTTCCTCGGTCTGCCGACGACCGGGCAGCCGGACGACCGGGCCGGCGATATCTCGGGCGCCGAGCCGGTCGAGGTCAACCAGGGCTGGGGGCGGGCCGAGCGGAAGCGGCGGAAGCAGCAGGCTGCGCAGGGGGAGCGCTCATGACGTTGCTGGTGACCGGATCCCAGGTCGCCTTCTGGCTGCTCGCCCCGGTAATGGTCCTCGCTGCACTGGGCATGATCCTGGCGCGCAAACCCGTGCACTCGGCGCTCTGCCTGGCCGCGGTGATGATCTCGCTTGCCGTGCAGTACGCAGCCCAGGACGCCCCGTTCCTGTTCGCCGTGCAGATCATCGTCTACACCGGCGCGATCTTGATGCTGTTCCTCTTCGTGCTGATGCTGGTCGGGGTCGATGCGGCCGACTCGCTGGTGGAGACGATCAAGGGCCAGCGGACGCTCGCGGTGCTGGCCGGTCTGGGATTCGGGTCGTTGCTCGTTCTGGCCGTCGGCAACGCGATCGTCACCAACCCGATCGGCCTCGCGAGCGCCAACAGCGAGAACGGCGGGAACACCCAGGGCATCGCGGCGCTGATCTTCAACCGCTACGTCTTCGCGTTCGAGGCGACGTCGGCCCTGCTGATCACGGCGGCCGTCGGTGCCATGGTGCTGGCACACCGCGAGCGGCTGGTGGCCAAGCGGACGCAAGGGGATCTGGCCACGTTGCGGATGCGCCGGTATGCCGAGACCGGGCAGCATCCCGGTCCGCTGCCGACTCCTGGGGTGTTCGCCCGGCACAACGCGGTCGACACGCCGGCGCTGCTGCCCGACGGCAGCGTGTCGGACCTGTCGGTCTCGCCCACGCTGCGGGCTCGTGGCGACATCCTCGACGCGACGGAGCTGGTCGAACCGATCGATCAGACGGTCAAGGCCATCGCGCCGGCTCCTGAAGACGAGCCGCCGGCCTTCACCGCCCGCCCAGGCGCCGAGGGGGAGGGCGGCCGATGACAGGATCACTCACTCACACGTTTGCCGCCTCAAGACGGCAAACGAGTGTTCCGAGGGACGTCGGCACACCCGTTTGTCGTCTCGAGATGGCTGACGAGTGCTTGCAGGAGGAGCTCCAGTGAGTCCTGACGCTTACATCGTCCTCTCGGCCATCCTGTTCACCATCGGAGCGGTCGGGTTCATGCTGCGGCGCAACGCCATCGTCGCGTTCATGTGCGTGGAGCTGATGCTGAATGCCGCCAACCTGGCGCTGGTCACGTTCTCCCGGGTCTACGGCCAGCTGGACGGTCAGGTCGCGGCCTTCTTCGTCATGGTGGTGGCGGCGGCCGAGGTCGTGGTCGGCCTGGCGATCATCGTGACCATCTTCCGGACCCGACGCTCGGCCTCGGTCGACGACGCCAACCTGCTGAAGTTCTGAGGGACGATGTCGCTGCTCGAAGTGGTTACCCCCGTCCCCGCCACAGGGCTCTTCACCTCCGCCTGGCTGCTGATCGCGATACCCGCGGTGAGCGCTGCCGTGCTGCTGCTGGTGGGCCGCGCGGGCGACCGCTGGGGCCACATCGTCGGCGCCATCGCCCCGCTGATCTCCTTCGCCATCGGCCTGGGCTACTTCGCGTCGCTGCTTAGCGTCGACGAGTCCCAGCGGGCCGTGTCCCTGCCGCTCTACGACTGGATCTCCATCGGCAGCTGGCAGATCGACGCCGCCCTGCTGATCGACCAGCTGTCCATGGTCTTCGTACTGCTGATCACCGGTGTCGGTGGGATCATCCACGTCTATTCGATCGGCTACATGGCGCATGACGAGCGGCGGCGGCGGTTCTTCGGCTACCTCAACCTGTTCGTGGCCGCCATGCTGCTACTCGTGCTCGCCGACAACTACCTGGTGCTGTTCGTCGGCTGGGAAGGCGTCGGCCTGGCCTCCTACCTGCTGATCGGGTTCTGGCAGCACAAGCCCAGCGCGGCCACGGCCGCCAAGAAGGCCTTCGTGGTCAACCGGGTGGGCGACCTCGGCATGTCGATCGCCATCATGCTGATGCTGACCTTGTTCGGCTCGTCGTCGTTCCGCGACGTCAACTCCGGGATGTCCCAGGTCAACGGCGTGATCGCCACGATCCTCGGCCTGTTGCTGCTGCTCGGCGCCTGCGGCAAGTCGGCGCAGTGGCCGCTGCAGTCCTGGCTGCTGGACGCCATGGAGGGTCCGACGCCGGTGTCGGCACTGATCCACGCCGCCACCATGGTGACCGCCGGGGTGTACCTGATCGTCCGCAGCCATGCCGTGTTCGCCGAGTCCACCGCAGCCAGTACCGCCGTGGTCATCGTGGGCACGGTGACGCTGCTGTTCGGCGCCTGGATCGGTTGCGCTAAGGACGACATCAAGAAGGTGCTGGCCGGCTCCACCATGTCCCAGATCGGCTACATGATGCTGGCTGCCGGGATCGGGCCGGCGGCGTACGGGTTCGCGATCTTCCACCTGCTCACCCACGGCTTCTTCAAGGCCAACCTGTTCCTGGGCGCCGGCTCGGTGATGCACGCCATGGACGACGACGTGAACATGCGGCACTACGGGGCGCTCGCCCGGCGGCTGCCGATCACCTTCGCCACGTTCTCGGCCGGCTACCTGGCGATCATCGGATTCCCGTTTCTCGCCGGCTTCTACTCCAAGGACCACATCATCGAGGCGGCATTCGAGCGCAGCGCCGTGATCGGGCTGCTGGCCCTGCTCGGGGCCGGCGTGACGGCTTTCTACATGACCCGGCTGATGCTGATGACCTTCTTCGGCAGCAAGCGCTGGCCGAAAGGGGTGCACCCACACGAGTCGCCACTGATCATGACCGTGCCGCTGATGCTGCTGGGTGCCGCCTCGGTGTTCGGCGGGCTGCTGCTCAACAGCTGGATCGGCGGCTGGCTGGACCCGGCCGTGGGCGGCGAGCACGGCGAGGCGACCGGTCTGCTGCATTTCTCCCTGGTGGGCGTGATAACCCTGGCGACGGTCGCCGCCGGAGTGGCGATCGGCGTCTGGCTGTTCGGTCCATGGAGCGAGATCCCGCGGACCGCTCCGGCCAGCACCTCACCCTTCGTGGTCGCCGGCCGCAACGACCTCTACGGCGACGCGTTCAACGAGGCGGTGTTCATGCGACCCGGCCAGCGGTTGACCTCAGGTCTGGTCCGGCTGGAGGACGGCGGGATCGACGGCACCGTCAACGGTGCGGCGACCGCGATCGGCGGCCTGTCCGGCCGGCTGCGCCGGGTGCAGAACGGGTTCGTCCGGTCGTACGCGCTGACCATGACCGCCGGGGCCGCAGTGGTGGGCGCGGTGCTGCTGCTCGGACGGCTGGGCTGAGGGAGGACACGTGAACTTTCCCGTGCTCACCGTGCTGGCCCTGCTGCCCGCCGTCGGTGCGGTGCTCGTCCTGGTCCTCGGCGCACGCCTGGCCAGGTTGGTCGCCCTCGGTGCTGCCGTGGCCACCCTGCTGATCGCGCTGCTGGTCACCGCAAGCTTTTCGCCCAGCGGCGGACTGCAGCTCGTCGAGCAGGCAACCTGGATCCGACCGTTAGGGGCCTACTACGCCCTGGGCCTCGACGGCATCGGGCTGACCCTGGTGCTGCTCGTCGTGATCATCACCCCGGTGGTGATTCTGGCGTCCTGGCGGGACTTCGACCGCCGCCCGCGCACGAACGAGGGTCCGGAATCGCTGCCGCCGAAGTACGGCCCGCGGGTGTTCTTCGCACTCGTGCTGGCCGTCGAGACCTGCGCCCTGTACCTCTTTCTGGCCACCGACGTCTTCCTGTTCTACGTGTTCTTCGAGGTCATCCTCGTCCCGATGTACTTCCTGATCGGCGGTTTCGGCCCCGGTCCGCGACGGACCTACGCGGCCGCCAAGTTCCTGATCTTCGGGCTGCTCGGCGGTTTCGTCATGCTGGCCTCGGTGATCGGGCTCTACGTGCAGTCCGCCGCGGCCGGCCAGGCCAGCTACCTGCTCAGCACGCTGAGCCGGCTGGAGCTGGGCACCGGGACCGAGCGCTGGCTCTTCCTCGGCTTCATGTTCGCTTTCGCGATCAAGGCGCCGCTGGTCCCGCTGCACACCTGGCTGCCGGACGCTGCCGAGCAGTCCAGCCCCGGCGGCGCCACCATGATGGTCGGGGTGATGGACAAGATCGGCACCTTCGGGATGATCCGGTTCTGCCTCGGGTTGTTCCCGGACGCCAGCCAGTGGGCGACCCCGGTGGTCATCGTGCTGGCCGTGATCTCGATCCTGTACGGCGCCATGCTGGCCATCGGCAGCCGGGATCTGATGCGCTTCATCGCCTACACCTCGATCAGCCACTTCGGCTTCATCGTGCTCGGCATCTTCGCCTTCACCAGTCAGAGCATGGTCGGCTCCACGCTCTACATGCTCAACCACGGCCTGTCCACCGCTGCGCTGTTCCTCGCGGCCGGCTACCTGATCAAGCGCGGCCGGTCCCGGAACATCTCGGACTACTCCGGGGTGGACAAGGTCGCTCCGGTGCTCGCCGGCTTGATGCTGTTCGCCGGACTGTCCACACTGTCGCTGCCGGGGCTGTCCAGCTTCGTCTCGGAGTTTATGGTGCTGTCCGGCACCTTCAGCCGGCACCCCGGGTACGCGGCGGTGTCCACGCTGGCCATCGTGCTGGCAGCGCTCTACATCCTGATCATGTACCAGCGGACCATGACCGGCCCGCTGCTGCCCCGGCTGACTGACACGATGACCGATGTCGACGGCCGGGAGCGGTTGGCGATGGCACCGCTGGTGCTGCTCATCGTGTTCCTCGGGCTCTTCCCGAAGCCGATGCTCGACGCCATCGAACCCACCATCGCGGCCAGCATGGCCCACGTCGGAGTGAGTGACCCGGCACCACGGGTCAGTGCCGAGGGAGGCCGGTAGATGCCGCCGTTGGACTTCACCGCCCCGACCATCGAGTACGGGCTGCTCACCCCGATCTTCGTGATCTTCGGGG
>JBKPNA010000402.1:0-2117 GCA_046765695.1 Actinomycetota bacterium
TCAGCCTCGGCACATTGATCATTGCCCCGCTGGTCGCACTGGTCACCGGTGTGTCCGATGTCAGCCGGGACGGCACGGCGTTTCTCGGCGGTTGGCGTTGGCAGGCGCTGGTGCTCGACGTCATCGAAGCCACCCTCGTGATTGCCGGATCGGTCTGGCTGCTGGGCATGGCTCAACGCCACCTGGCCGGAGCCACCCGGCTGCGGACCGTTGCGGCCCGCAGCGCCTACGCCGCCTTCGTGCTCCAGGCACCGGTGCTGCTCACCCTCGCGATCCTCGCGCGCTGGCTGCCGATCGTCGCGCTGCCCAAGAGCATCCTGGTCGGCGCGTTCGCGGTGGTGATCTCGTTCGGGCTCGGCTGGTTGATCATCTCACGGGCCAGCGGAGCCTGGCAGCGCCGCTCGTGACCTGACGCCGGCCTGCGACCCGGCGACCGTCGTCCTGGTGGGCGTGCGACCATTCACCGAGGGTTACAGCATGCTTCGGCCGCATGTGGGGTACGTGCAGATCAACGACGCATTCGTGCCTGGCAGGCCTTCACCGACGTTCTCGATTCGGAAGGAATCTCATCCGGATGAGCATTTCCCGACGCGACACCGACAACCGAGTCCGCGCCGCTATCGTGGGCGCCGGCGTGATCGGCAAGCACCACGGCGAGGTGATCAGCGAGCTCGCCGACCGGTTGGAGCTGGTCGCGGTCATCGACATCGACCTGGACCGGGCGGAGAAGCTGGCAGCCGAGCGTGGCGGCAAGCCGTTCTCCTCGCTCAGCGAGGCGCTGGCCGCCGTTGACTTCGACGTGGTGACGGTGTGCACGCCGACGGGTCGGCACGGTGTGGTGGCCATCGAGGCGCTGGAGGCCGGCAAGCACGTGATCATCGAGAAGCCGGCCGAGGTGACGGTCGAGAAGACCGACGAGATCATCACCGCTCAGCGCCGGGCCGGCAAGCTGGTCGCTGTGATCTCTCAGCACCGGTTCGATCCGGCCACAGAGGTCACCGTCGAAGCCATCCGCCGTGGCGAACTGGGCAGATTGACCAGCGGTATCGCGTCCATCGACTGGTGGCGCGGCCAGAGCTACTACGACTCGGGCGATTGGCGGGGCACCTGGGATCTCGACGGCGGGGGAGCGCTGATGAACCAAGGAGTGCATACCGTCGATCTGCTGGTCGCCACGATGGGCCGCCCGGTCGAGGTGTTCGCGTACACCGGGACGATCGCCCACGAGCGGGTCGAGATCGAAGACGTCGCCGTCGGCGTCGTGAAGTTCGAGAACGGGGCGCTGGGCGTGCTGCACGCCAGCACCGCCGCCTATCCGGGTTTGAGCGCCCACCTGCACGTGCATGGCGACAAGGGCTCGGTGGTGATCGACAACGACGAGCTGAGCTTCATCCACGTCACCAAGCCGGGCAGCGAGGCGGAGGAGAAGGCGTACGGATCGGCGTCGACCGCGATCAACCAGGTCGCCGACTACCCGGAAGCCTCGGGCGTGGGTGCCCAGACTGCCGGCAGCAGTCCCGGCAAGCTGGCGACAACCGCCCACCGGCGGCAGTACGAGAACTTTCTTGCCGCCATGGCCGGCAAGGAGGAGCTGCGGGTGGACCTGGAGACCAACCGGCAGTCGGTCGGCATCATCACCGCGGTCTACGAGTCCGCCCGCACGGGCCGTCCCGTTCGGCTGCAATGACCCGCCACGGCTGAGCCGTTCCCAGCAGGGACTGCCGCCAGCGCCCCGGGTACGACTCGTGCACCTGGGTCTCGGCAACTTCCACCGCGCGCATCAGGCGTGGTACACGGCCAACGCGTCCGACGCCGCCGAGTGGGGGATCGCGGCGTTCACCGGTCGCCGACCAGATGTGGCCGAGCTGCTCGCCCCTCAGGACGGCCTCTACACCCTGATCACCCGCAGCGCGGACGGCGACGCGTTCCAGGTCATCGAGTCCCTTGCCACGGTGCATCCGTCGACCGACCACGACGCATACCTGGACTACCTCCGCCGGCCGGAGTTGGCGGTGGTCACGATCACGGTGACGGAGGCCGGCTACGTACGCAGTCCGGACGGTCACCTGGATCGCGACCGCGAGGCCGTCGCCGCCGACATCGCAGCCCTACGGGCC
>JBKPNA010000403.1:0-5054 GCA_046765695.1 Actinomycetota bacterium
GCCCGTCGTACGCCGCCACGCTGGCCGTCATCACCACCAGGCCGCGGTCGCCGTCGGCCGGCTCGTTGCCGATCATGGCCTGGGCCGCGAGCCGCAGCACGTTGAACGTGCCGACGAGGTTGATGTCGACCACCGTACGGAAGTCCTCCAGCGGCAGCAGCCCGCGCTTGCCGAGTATCCGTCCTGGCGTGGCGACACCGGCGCAGTTGACCACGACCCGCAGGGTGCCCAGCCCCGTTGCGGCCTCGACTGCAGCCTGTACCTGCTCCTCGTCCCGCACATCGGCCGCCGTGAACCGTACCCCGTCCCCCAGCTTGGAGGCCAACGTCGACCCGGCGGAGCCGGGCAGGTCCACGATCACCGCCCGAGCCCCGGCTGTGGTCAGCGCACGCACCGTCGCCGCGCCCAGCCCGGAAGCCCCGCCGGTGACCAGTGCGACATCGTCGCTGCCGAGCCTCACCGGCCGGCCCGCAGCAACTGCCGGCCGATCACCAGCCGCTGGATCTGGTTGGTGCCCTCGAAGATCTGTGTCACCTTGGCCTCTCGGAGGTAGCGCTCAGCCGGGTAGTCCCGGGTGTAGCCGTAGCCCCCGAGCACCTGTACGGCATCGGTCGTCACCTTCATCGCAGTGTCGGTGGCCACCATTTTCGCCACGGCGGCGTCTCGGATGAAGGGCCGCCCGGCGTCCCGCTTGCGCGCGCCGGCCAGGTAGCAGGCCCGAGCCGTGTCGACCGCCGCCGCCATCTCGGCCAGCACGAACTCCATGCCCTGGAACTCCGCGATCGGCCTGCCGAACTGACAGCGCTGTTTCGCGTACGCCACGGCAAGGTCGAGCGCGGCCTGGGCGAGCCCGGTGGCGCATGCGGCGATCCCCAACCTGCCCGAGTCCAGCGCGGACAGCGCGATCTTCATCCCCTGGCCCTCGGCACCGATGAGCTGGTCGTCCTCCACGTGCACAGCGTCAAGATAGAGCGCCGTGGTCGGTGAGGCCGTCAGCCCCATCTTGTGTTCGCGCGCGCCGAAGGACAGTCCGGGCGCCGGGGCCGGCAGGTGGAAGCAGCTGATCCCGGACGTACCCTCGCCGGTCTTCACGAAGGTGGTGTAGAAGTCCGCTGCGCTGCCGTGGGTGATCCAGGCCTTGGCGCCGCTCAGGTCGTAGCCCTCGGCGGCGCGTTTGGCCCGGGTGGTCATGCCGGCGATGTCCGAACCGGCCTGAGCCTCCGACAGCGCGTACGCCCCGAGCTGGCCACCGCTGAGCATGCCCGGCAGGTACGTCGCCCGCTGGGCCTCGGTGCCGTAGCCGAACATCGGATACGACGCCATCACGTGCACCGAGACGCCGACGCCGACGGTCATCCAGGCGGCGGCCACCTCCTCGAGCGCCTGCAAGTACACCTCGTACGGCTGACCCGATCCGCCGTACTCCTCGGGATAGGGCAGGCTGAGCAGGCCCGCCTCGCCCAGCAGCCGGAGGGCGTCGCGAGGGAAGAGGCCGTGCGCCTCTGCTTCCGCAGCCCGCGGCGCCAGTTCGGCTTGGGCGATCTCGCGGACCACGCCGACGATCTCGGCGGCCTCCTCGGTGGGCAACAGGCGATCGACAGTCACTGCGAACTCCTCTGTGGCTGTAGCGGCTCCCCCTTACTCAACAAAGTTACGCCGACTCCGGCGACCCGCTCGGGGATGACACCGTCCGGTGCCGACTGTGGCCCCGTGCCAGCCACCCGGATGAGGTGGGAAGCAATACTCTGACGAGGTGGACGACGACCTGCAGGCGCTCGGTGAGGAGCTGATCACCACCGCCGCTCGGATGGTCCGCTGGGCGCCAAAAGATCAGGGCTTCACGATCAGCCTGGCCGCAACTCGGCTGCTCGCCCGGCTGAACGACAACGGCCCGACCCGGATCAGCGATCTTGCGATCGCCGAACGCTGCTCCCAGCCGACGATCACCAATCACATCAAGCGGCTGGAGGCCGCCGGGCTGGTGAGCCGGCAGGTGGACGCGGGAGACGCCCGGGCCTGGATCATCAGCCTCACCGGGACCGGAGAGGAGCAGCTCGCCAGCATGCGGGCATCGATCGGCACCAGTCTGCAGCCGCATCTTGCAGCGATGTCTCGCAAGGATCGCAAGGCGCTACGGGAGGGAATCGCAGCGATGCGGCGGCTGATGGGCGCGCAGCAGGTGAGCCGATGAGCTTCCGGCTCTACGACACTGGGACCCGGGAGGTTCGCGACTTCGAGCCGGTTGTGGTGCCAGGGGAGGTGTCGATCTACCACTGCGGCCTGACGGTTCAGGCAGCGCCGCACCTCGGCCACATCCGCAAGGAGGTCGTCTTCGACGTGCTGCGGCGCTGGCTCACCTGGTCCGGCTACCGGGTGACCGTGATCGCGAACATCACCGACATCGATGACAAGATCCTGGCCAAGTCGGCCGCCGAGGGCGTGCCCTGGTTCGCCCACGCGTACCGCTTCGAGCGGGAGCTGCACGCCGCGTACGCCGCGCTCGGCTGCGAGCCGCCGACCTACGAGCCGCGAGCCACCGGGCACATCCCCGAGATGATCGAGCTGATCAAGGTGCTGATGAGCCGCGGGCACGCGTACGCCGCCACGGACTCCTCCGGCGACGTGTACTTCGACGTGAAGTCGTGGCCGTCCTACGGTTGCCTGTCCCGGCAGCGGATCGATGACATGGAGCCGGCCGAGGACGCCGACCCGCGCGGCAAGCGGGACCCGCGCGACTTCGCGCTGTGGAAGGGCCACAAGGCAGGTGAGCCGGAGACGGCCAGCTGGCCGACCCCCTGGGGCCGGGGCCGACCGGGTTGGCATCTCGAGTGCTCGGCGATGGCGGCCAAGTACCTCGGGCCGGAGTTCGACATCCACGGCGGTGGCCTGGATCTGCGGTTTCCGCACCACGAGAACGAGCTGGCCCAGTCGACGGCGGCCGGGCAGCGGTTCGCACGCTTCTGGATGCACAACGCCCTGCTCACCGCGGCCGGGGAGAAGATGAGCAAGTCCTTGGGCAACGGCGCCCTGGTCTCGGAGGTGATCAAGCGCTTCCCGGCGCGCGCTGTCCGGCTCTACCTGCTGCAGCCGCACTACCGCTCGACCATCGAGTACTCCGACGACGCCATTGCCGAGTCGGCGGCCGCCCTGGCCCGGATCGACAACTTCGTGGACCGGGCGACCGAGCTGGTTGGGCCGGCCGAAGCGACGGTGCCGGAGGGTTTCGTCGCGGCGATGGACGACGACCTCGGTACCCCGGCGGCCGTGGCGGTGCTGCATGCCGTCGTGCGCGACGGCAACGTCGCGCTGGAGGCCGGCGACTCGGCTGAACTCCAGGCCCGGCTCGGCGAGGTCACCGGGATGATGCGGATCCTCGGGTTGAACGCCGACAGCCCGTACTGGGCCGACCAGAGAAACGACGGTGCCCTTCGTACGGTGGTCGACGAGCTGGTGGCCGAGCTGCTCGCCCAGCGGGAGACCGCCCGGCAACGGCGCGACTTCGCCGCGGCGGATGCCATCCGCGACTCCCTGGCGCGGCTGGGCGTCGAGGTCTCCGACACACCGGCCGGCCCCCGCTGGAAGCTCGGCTGATGCCGGGAAACAGCCAGCGCAAGGGGGCGGTCCGCCGCCAGGGCAAGGGAAACACCGCCGGATCCGGGGGGCGGATACGCCGCGGGCTGGAAGGCAGGGGGCCGACCCCCAAGGCGGAAGACCGGCCCTACCACGCCGCGTACCGGGCCAAGAAGGCTGGCTCGAAGCCGACGGCGCGCCGGCCGAGCGCCCCGCGGACCGGCCGTCCCGGAACGGGTCCCGAGTGGGTTGCCGGACGTAATGCGGTGCTGGAGGCGCTGACAGCCGGGATCCCGACGAGGGCTGCGTACGTCGCGGAGGGGGCGGAGCGGGACGACCGGCTCCGCGAGATCCTCAGGCTGGCCGCTGACCGTGGTCTCGGCCTGCTGGAGGTCACCAGATTGGAATTGGATCGACTGACCGGCGGGGCGTTGCACCAGGGGGTCGCGCTCCAGCTGCCGGCGTATGAGTACGCCCACCCCGACGACCTCCTCGCCGCGGCTCTGGACGCCGACACGCCGGCACTGATCGTCGCTCTCGACGGAGTCACCGACCCACGCAACCTTGGTGCGGTCGTCCGGTCGGCCGCCGCCTTCGGCGCGCACGGCATACTGGTCCCGGAGCGTCGGGCGGCCGGCATGACCGCGGCCGCCTGGAAGACTTCGGCTGGAGCCGCGGCTCGCATTCCCATCGCGCGGGCGACCAACCTGAATCGCAGCCTGCGCTCCTACGCCGATGCCGGATTCGGCCTGGTCGGACTGGACGGCCGGGCTGACACCGCGATCGGCGACATTACCGAGGTTGCCGGACCTCTCGTGCTCGTGGTCGGCAGCGAGGACACCGGCCTGTCGAGGTTGGTCCGCGAGGCCTGCGATGTCGTAGCGGCGATCCCGATCAGTGGCACCGTCGAGTCGCTGAATGCCGGCGTCGCCGCTGGCATCGCGCTGTATGAGATCTGGCGTCGCCGGGCAAGCGCCTGAGAACGCTACGCCAGACAGCCCCCGAGAAGGCGACACGCCGGGTAGCGATGAAACGCGCGTAGCAGAATCAGGGTTTGGGCAAGGGCACCTTGGTCCCCGGGTTACCGACCGCATGTCGCGCTACCGGCGGCATGTCGCACAGTCACCCGAATTCGCTACCCGCGTTTCATCGCTACCCGGCGTGTTGCGCGCTCGAGCGGCCGCTAGCGTCGCGTTCTCGTGGACATCCCTCCCAGGCCGTAAACCCGCTGGGCATTCTTCCGTGCGATCAGCGCGGCGACCCGATCGGCATCGGCGCTGGTCATCTCATCGGCCTCGATCAAGTCATGGAAAATGCCGGAAAGCCCCCGGCGGAACAGCGTGGCGCCGAGGTAGTAGAGCTCGGCCAGCCCGTACGCGTCGGAGGAGAACAGGATCTTGCCGAACGGAGCCAGCTCCAGGGTTTCGCGGATCACCGCCTGGCTCAAAGAACCGGTGTTGTGCACCGCCAGTCCGACATCGGCG
>JBKPNA010000404.1:0-3864 GCA_046765695.1 Actinomycetota bacterium
GGATGATCCTGCTGGCCGACCGGGTGCTGGACGGCACTTCCGACCAGCAGACGTTCGGTGGCCTCGACATCACGGTCCGGCGCAACGCCTTCGGCCGACAGGTGGAGTCCTTCGAGGCCGACGTCGAGCTGACCGGCGTCGACGGCGGCGCCGTGCACGCAGTGTTCATCCGCGCACCCTGGGTGGAGCAGATCGACGGTCAGGTCCAGGTGCTGGGTGAAGTGGAGCTCCCCGGCACACACGACGTCCGGGTGATCGCCGTCCGGCAGGGCAACCTGCTGGCCACCTCGTTCCACCCCGAGATCACCGGCGACCTGCGGATCCACCGCTACTTCCTGGACCTGGTCCGCGCGGCCTGACGGGTCAGCTTGCCGGCTTGTCCTCGGACTTGCCCTCTTCATCCTCGGCGGGTGGCGGCACGACCGGGGCCTCCGGCGTCGACGGCGCCTCCGGCTCAGGCTGGGCGGCCCCTGTGGGCTCCTGCTGCCGCTGCTCCCACGGCGGTCCTTCACTGCCCCAGACGGCATCCTCCGCCGTGGCGCGGGTTGCCTCACCGCCGACGGTGCCGCCGGAGTACGGAGCGTACGCCGGAGCCGGGGTCCCGGACTCGGTCGCCGAGAAGGGGCCTGGGTAGGTCGGCGGCCCAACCACCGGCGGCGGAGCCGAGGCTCGGTTGGCGGTGTCCTCCGGGATCACGAACAAGGCGATGATGTAGAGGATCACCGGAACGCCGGTGAACAGCGAGATCAACACGGTGAGGATGCGGACCAGGGTCGCGTCCATGTTCAGGTAGTCGGCGACACCCGCGCAGACGCCGCCGACGATTCGGTTGGAGGTGCTGCGCAGCAGCCTCTTCGGAGGTTGCGGGGGGTAGTAGTTGCTCATCGATGACCTTTCGGTGTGGATGTATTTGGCGAGCTAGCTTCGATTACGGGACAGCGCCAGGCCGCCGACGCCAAGCACGACCAGCCCGAGCGGAGCCACGACCTTGATCACCGACAAGGGCAGCGGCCCGACCAGCGCCAGCCAGAGAGCGCCGAGGGCAACGCAGCTGAACAGCACCCCGGTGATCAACGCGACGACGTCGTAGGTCCGTCTCATCGTCGCACCTGCACAGTGCCGAGGTCCACGGCCAGATCCAACGTGAGGGTTGGCCGGTCAGGTCGCAGCGGTTGCGGGTCGTTGACCAGGCCGCTGAGCTCCGAGCCTGCGATGGGAGGCCGCCCGAACACGATCACCTTCCCGGCGTCGACGCTGTAGCGCGCCACAACCTGGGTGTCCGGAGGTACCAGCACGTTGACCGTGCCGACATCGACTCGTGCCGTGTACGTCGCGTCCGTGGGAACCGACAGCCGGCTCAGGTCTACGGTCAAACGACCCGCGTCCAGATGGTCACCGCTTGCCGGCAGGTCAGCCACCGTGGTGTAGCCGACTCGTGTTGCGGGGATGACGGACGAGGGTAGTCCGGGGATGCCGGGACCCGCTGCGGACAGGCCCAGCACTGCGAGAGACAGCACGACGCCGACCGGTAGCAGGCCTCGGGCCCGGCCGAGCCAGGTGGCCAGCACCAGGGCCAGGCCTACGACGAGGAGCGCGGCGGCGGCGTACACGATCGGGCTGATCGCAGCCCCCAGAGAGTCGGCGACGGCGAGGCCGGTGAGTGTCAGAGCAAGCGTGGCGAGTGTCGCCCAGCCGAGCCGCCTGGCCGAGACACGGCGTAGGGGTCGAGCCGTCGAGCCGGTGCGGGTCACCGCGGCGGGTTCGCTGTAGAGACCAACGGGATCTGGACTGGCGAAGAACGCCGCTCGCTCCTGCTGCTCCGGGTCAGCCGACGCCGTCGGGGTGTTGTCCGGGGCGAGGTTGGCGGCCGGGGGAGCCGGCCAGTGCCCCGCGGCTGGCGGCGCGGATGGCGTCTGACCCATCTGATACTCGGCGATCCGTCGTTGCCACGCCTCGGCCGCCTCGGTGAATGGGGTCGGCGGACCTGGGTAGCGGAACGGCTCGGGTGGGGTGGCCTGGATGGGCGGTGGCGCCGGCGGCTCGCCCCGGCCGTCCCGCTGGGACGCGCGGGTGCGGTAGAACCCGAAGTACCAGATGATCGCGATCACCAGTGCGGGCCCAATCCCGAACGGAGTCAGCCCACCCGAGGCAGTCAACGCCGCGACGCAGGCGATCGCGACGATCGCGATCCAGACCTCGCGCGGCCACTTGCGGCCGGTGCCGAACAGGTCGTCGACCGGTGCCGTATCGCGGCCGTCGGCGGGCAGCAGCAGCCAACCGGCAAGGTAGAGGATCAGCCCGACGCCGTTGCTCAACGCGAGCAGCACGAACCCCACGCGGACGAGCAGCGGGTCGACGCTCCACTGCCGGGCGATCCCGCCGCACAGGCCGGCGACCTTGAGGTCGCTCGTGCTGCGGCGAATCGTCCAGATCGAACTCACCCTGCCATCCTGCCGAGAGGGCTACTCTCGATCTATCGGGGACCACCCCTAAAGGTCCCTCTGGGGGAGAAGTCCGGGACGACCCTGCTGGTGGGCGGGGGATCGGAGTGTGAGGCTGAGGACATCATGACCGCCACCGAGTCGGGCCGCGTGCAGCCGGCGGGAGAGTCAGGCGCGGCCACTCCCGCAGTGACCGCCTCGCCGATGTCTCCACCGGACCCCGTGGCCCCAGAGCGCCCCAAGGCGACCCGGGTCGCCGACGGCGCCTGGCTGGGCGGGGTGTGCACCGGCCTGGCCCGGCATCTCGGCTGGCCGGTCATGGTCATCCGCATCGCCTTCGTTGCCTTGATGACCGTCCAGTTCGTCGGTGTGATCGCGTACGCGGCCCTCTGGCTGCTGTTGCCACCGGAGGCGGTGGAGAAGGCGCCTGGTCTCGAGTCGGCCACTCGTGCCGGGATGCGGGATCCAACTCGGCCGCACCGGCGGATCGACTGGGGCATGCTGCTTGCCCTTGCCGCGCTCGGCACCGGACTGCTGTGGATCGTGCAGAGCAGCGGGCTGGGCATCAGCTCGCAGCTGTTCTGGCCGGTGGCGTTCGCGTGCGCCGGAGCGGCCCTGGTCTGGCGGCAGGCCGACACAGCGCAGCAGAAGCGCTGGCGCGCCGAGGCCGGCGGGCGAGCCTGGCTGGCGCCGTTCATTGCCCGCGGCGGCTGGCCCGCATTGGTCCGGGTCATCGTCGGGCTCGGCCTGGTCGGCGCCGCGTTCGGCATCGTGATCGCCCAGCAGAGCCAGATCGACCAGCTGCCAGACGTGCTGGCCATGACGACTCTGGCACTGGCCGGGCTCGGCATCGTGCTCGCCCCCTGGCTGTACCGGTCGCGTACGGCGCTGAACCAGGCTCGGGCCGACAAGGTCCGCGCCGACGCCCGAGCCGACATGGCCGCCCACCTGCACGACTCGGTGCTGCAGACCCTGGCCCTGATCCAGCGGCAGGCCGACGACCCCAAGGCGGTGCAGCAGCTCGCCCGCCGGCAGGAGCGGGAGCTGCGCACCTGGCTCTACGGCGACGAGTCGCAGACAGAGACGCTCAAGGCCGCACTCACGGCGGCCGCGGCGGAGGTCGAGGACGAGTGGGCCGTCCCTGTCGAGCTGGTGATGGTCGGCGACTGCGACACGTCCGAACCGATGCAGGCGCTGGTCCGTGCCACCCGGGAGGCCATGGTCAACGCGGCCAAGCACTCCGGCGCCGACAAGGTGGACGTCTACGCCGAGGTCGACGAGGAGCGCGTCGAGGTCTTCGTCCGGGATCGCGGCAAGGGATTCGACGTCGCCGAGGTCGCTGAGGACCGGATGGGCGTCAAGGGCAGCATCATTCACCGCATGGCCCGCCACGGCGGCACTGCGACCGTTCGATCCGAGCCCG
>JBKPNA010000405.1:0-8876 GCA_046765695.1 Actinomycetota bacterium
CCACCGTGGCCCCCGGCAGCGCATCGAGCAGTTCGCGGGGCGGGTCGTAGATCTCGTTGTGGCGACCGAGGTAGCACGGGTCGTGGAAGGTGATGGTCCGCCCGGCGACCGAGCCGTCCAGCGGAGCGACCGGGGTCAGTCGACCGTCACGGACCAGTCGGTTGAGCAGCTGGGTGTGATGGATCACCTCGAGGTTGACGCCGAGCTGCGGATACTCGTTCTTCAGTGCATTCAAGCAGTGCGCGCACGCGGTGACGACCTTCGTCGCCCTCGCCACGGTCAGCGTCTCGGCGTTCTCCAGCGCCAGCTGCTGGAAGACGAACTCGTTGCCGGCCCGCCGGGCCGGGTCGCCCGTACAGGTCTCGCCGTTGCCGAGCACCGCGTACGACACCCCGGCCGTGTGCAGCAGCTCGGCGACCGCTCGGGTGGTCTTCTTCGCCCGGTCGTCGTACGCGCCTGCGCAACCGACCCAGAACAGGTACTCCACCTCGGACAGATCCTCGACGTCCTCGCCGACCACGGGCACCTGGAAGTTCAGGTCCTTGGCCCACTCCATCCGACCGCGGGGGCTCATCGACCACGGGTTTCCCTTGTTCTCCAGCCCCTTGAACAGCCCGTTCAGCTCGCTGGGGAACTCTGCGGACATCATCACCTCGAACCTGCGCAGCTCAGCGATGTGGTCGACGTGCTCGATGTCGACCGGACACTGCTGCACGCAGGCGCCGCAGGTGGTGCAGGACCAGAGCACATCGGGGTCGATCACCCCTGCCAGCCCTTCGCCGTCGGCCTGGATCGGTCCGACCAAAGGCCGTGCCGCCTCGGCCCGGAGATCGTCCGGCAGCGACTCCCGGGCCGATTCGGCGGCCTGCAGGTACGGCGCCTTCGCGTACGCGTGCTCGCGCAGGTCCATGATCAGCAGCTTGGGCGACAGCGGCTTCTCGGTGTGCCAGGCCGGGCACTGCGATTGACAGCGACCGCACTCGGTGCAGGAGGTGAAGTCCAGCAACCCCTTCCAGGTGAAGTCCTCGACCTTGCCAATCCCGAGCGGGGTGTCGGGATCGAGGTCGTCGAGCTCGGTGAAGTCCAGCGGCCGGCCCTTGACCAGGATCGGTGGCAGGGCCCCGAGGGCTGGGCGCCCCGACGCCTCCCGCTTGAACCAGATGTTCGGCCAGACAGTGAACCGGTGCCAGGCAACTCCCATCGTCGTGTTCAGCCCCAGCACCACGAACCAGCCCATCGAAATGATGATCTTGATTGCCGAGACGACAACGATGCCGGTGGCCAGCCCCCCGGCCGGCAGCCCAGCCGGCAGCAGGAACCAGCTGAACGCAAAGTGGACGCGGTTGGTCTCGGGGCCGAGCAGCTGATACTCCATGGCGCGGAGCAGCAGCACGCAGATCACGATCCCCAGGATCACGAGCTCGACGAAGATCCCCTGCCAGGTGCGCGAGCCGAAGAACCGCGATCGCCGTCCCTGGCTCCGCAGGCTCAGCCGGACCGCCATCAACCCCACGATGCTGACCAGACCGGCCCAGGCGATGATCTCGCTGGCCCACTCGTAGATCACCCAGTGCCCGATCACCGGCAGGGCGAAGCGCGGGTCGAACAGCTGGCCGTACGCGGTGACTAGGGTGAAGAACAACGCACCGAAGGCGATGAACACGAACCAGTGCGCCACCCCGACCGCGTTCCACTGCAGCATGCGGGTGTGACCGATCGTCTCGGCCAGCAGGTGCCGCCACCGGTCCCCGCGCCGATCCCGCCGGCCGGGTAGCGGGCGGCCCAGCCGGATCACCCCGACGATCGACAGTACGGCCCGGACGAAGAGGGCGACCCCGACCAGGGTCGCGGCCAAGGCCAGCACGATCGCGGCGATCGTCATGGCGTAGCAGTCCTTCCTGCGGCCCTGTGGTTACCGCTCGGTAACCTACCCGAACGGCGGATAGCCGGCCCCGACCTGGTTCGGCGGGCTCGGCATCGGTCCGGGGTAGGAGCTCTCCGGCCAGGGTGGATAACCGGGCGCTGCCGGCGGTGACTCGGCAGCAACGGCCGACGGGGTCCGCTTGGGCCGGTCGGCCAGCCGGGCCAGCCCGTAGCAGATGATCGCCGGCGTGAGCGAGAAGACGGTGAACACCATGCCGACCAGGATCAGGAAGCCGAGACCCTCCCCGTTCGCGAAGCTGCCTCCGGACATGCCGGCGAAGGTGAACAGGAAGCCCAGGACAGCGAAGATGTAGTAGAACACCCGCAGCACCTTGGCGCCCCGCCGGTGCAGCCGGAGCAGCAGGATCCTGGCCAGCACGTCGGCTCCGGCCGTGCGAGTGCGAGTGGCCGCGAGGGCCGCAGCCTGGTGCGATGCCGCCATGGCCGCGTAGCTGCGTTCCAGGTCGGCCAGGGCTCGCGGGGCGCGTTCCCGTTGCTGGTCAGCACTCGCGATCTTGGCGTACGCGGTGAGCCAGGCATCGATGAAGTCGACCTCATCCGCCGCCTGCCGGAGCACCTCGTGCCGCTCGTCGGCGGTCTCCCGGCGCTGCCGCCACTCCTTGAACACGACCGCCAGCGCGGCCAGGCCGGCGGTGATCAGCGGCCCGATCAGGGCTGCGACGATCTCCGGATCCACGCTCACCTCCAAGCTCTCAGTGAACTTTCGGGGACGACTCTAAGTCGGCAAGCCGGTTCTGATCGGCTTCGAACCAAACGATTACGCCACGCTTGGGACATCCTCGGTTTGTCAGCGGAGACGGCTAGGGTCGGGGGAGCGAGTTTCGGGCAAACGAGCGAGGTTTTTGGCGTGATCAAGTTCGAGTCTGTGAGCAAGACCTTCCGCGACGGCACCGCCGCGGTGGTCGATCTGAGTCTCACCGCGCCATCAGGCAAGATCACCGTGATCGTCGGTCCCTCCGGCTGCGGCAAGACGACGACGCTGCGGATGGTCAATCGGATGCTCGAGCCGACCAGCGGCCGGATCCTCTGGGACGGCTCGCCGTTGAAGTCGCGGCGCAAGACGACCCTTCGTCGGCAGATGGGCTATGTGATCCAAAGTGGCGGGCTGTTCCCGCACCGCACCGTGGTGGAGAACATCGGCACCGTGCCGGGTCTGCTGCGCTGGTCCAAGGAGAAGACGCAACAGCGCTCGCTGGAGCTGCTGCAGAGTGTGGGTCTGGATCGCAAGCTGGCCAACCGCTATCCAGCCCAGCTCTCCGGTGGCCAACAGCAGCGGGTGGGGGTGGCCCGGGCACTGGCTGCGGACCCGCTGGTGCTGCTGATGGACGAGCCGTTCTCAGCGGTCGACCCGGTGGTGCGCAGCGAGCTGCACGACTTCTTCCTCGGCCTGCAGAAGAAGATCAGCAAGACGATCGTTCTGATCACCCACGACATCGACGAGGCGATCAAGTTGGGCGACCAGGTGGCCATTCTGCGCGTCGGCGGCCGGCTCGCCCAGGTCGGTACGCCGCAGCAGCTGCTCGAGGAGCCGGCGGACGCCTTCGTCGAGGGGTTCGTCGGGAAGGACCGGGGCTACCGCTCGCTGTCCTTCATGCCGGCCGGCAACCTGGAGCTGGAGAAGGTGAAGGTCGTCCGTGACGTCGAGTCCGCCCGGAGTGGTGAACCGACCCTGGTGGTGGACGCCGATGCGAGACCGGTGGGCTGGGCCAATCCAGACCGGCCCGGCCACGTCTTCGCGCTCGGCTCGACGTTCGAACCTGAGTCCGACACCCTGCGGGCAGCGCTGGACTCCGCGCTCACCTCGCTGTACAGCCTTGCTGTGGCGGTGACACCGGAGACCGGCCGGTTTGCCGGTGTGGTGAGTGCGCGGAAGATCCTGGACCAGGTCGCCGATGCCCGGGTGGCGGTTGCCGAGTCCATCTCGGTGTCCGCCGCCGAGGGCGCGATGCGCGGTACAGAACCGCAACCACTTCCTGACGAAGCCAGGAAGTCCGCGCCTGCCGAGTCGATCGAAGGTGGTGACGCGAAGACCCAGCCGGCCGGCGGCGCCGATAACCCGGAGAAAACAGCCGATCCGGCCTCGGCGGACTCAGCCGGGGGCAAGGAGAGGCCGGCGGAAGCGCCGAATCCGGGTGCCGAACCTGCGTCAGCTGCCGAAGAGCAGTCCAAGGCCCGCTCCACGACAGTGACCGCAGAACCTGCCGCCGGCGTACCGGCCGAGCGGGCTTCGACCGATCCCGCCGAGACCGGCGCTGAGCCGGCCGGAGGACAGGTCGAGTCTGCAGACGCAGACCAGGAAGCGAAGATCACTACCGTCGTCTCTGGCCATCCGATCGATCTTGGGGCAGCCGAGGAGGCCGCAACGCCACGCGACCGCCCCGTAAGTGAGGCCGGCGAGGCCGCCGGGAAATCCACCGGTGACGATTCGGCGGCCGCGCCCGACGAGCGTAAACCGGAACGGAACTCCGTCCGGTGAATCTTGACTGGCGCTGGTTGCGGCGCAACGCAGACGACATCGCCGCGCTGCTCGGCCAGCACGCTCTGCTCGCGGTGATTCCCGTGCTGGCCGCCCTGGCCATCGCCATTCCGCTGGGCTATCTGGTGTTCCGGACGAACCGGGCGGCCAACGCCATCCTGGCCGTGTTCGGCGTCATCTACTCCATCCCCTCGCTGGCCCTGTTCGTGGCGCTGCCGCTGGTGCTCGGTACCTCGATCCTCAGCCCGCTGAACGTCGCCGTGGCGCTGGCCATCTACTCGTTGGCACTGCTGGTCCGCAGCGTGGTGGACGGGCTGCGGTCAGTGCCGGACAACGTCAAGCAGTCGGCGACAGCCGTTGGCTACGGATCGTTCCGCCGGTTGGCCAGGGTCGAGCTCCCGCTGGCCATGCCGGTGATCTTCGCCGGACTTCGGGTGGCCACCGTGTCCAACATCGCGCTGGTCAGCGTGGCGGCGATCATCGGGAGTGGAGCGCTGGGCAAGCTGTTCGACCGCGGCCTGGCCAGCCGGTTCTACACCCCGTTGATCGTGGGTCTCGTGCTGAGCGTGCTGCTGGCGTTGCTGGCCGACCTGGTGATCCTGTTGATCCAGCGCCAGAGTCTGCCCTGGGCACGCGGACGGCGGTATGCATGAACATTTTCGAGTACCTGCTCGACCCGACCACGTGGCTGGGCCCCGGCAACACCTTGGACCTCCTGCTGGAGCATCTGGCCTACACGGCTGCGTCCGTGGGCCTCGGTGCGCTGATCGCCATCCCGACCGGAATCCTGATCGGACACACCGGTCGCGGGACCTTCCTGGTGATCGGGCTGACCAACGGTGCCCGCGCGATCCCGTCCCTCGGTCTGCTGGTGCTCGTCGTACTGCTGCTCGGTACGGGTTTCGGGAAGACCGTTTTCGTGCTGACTCTGCTGGCCCTGCCGGCGATCCTGACCGCCACGGCCGCCGGCATCTCAGGGGCGGATCACGAGGCGGTGCATGCCGCTCGGGCGCTGGGCATGTCGGAGCGTCAGGTGGTCGGCCAGGTCGAGTGGCCGCTGGCGGTGCCGCTGGTCATCTCCGGACTGCGCAGCGCCACCTTGCAGGTCGTGGCCACAGCGACCGTGGCCGCCTTCGTCGGTGGCGGTGGTCTGGGCCGGCTGCTGATCAGCGGCCAGCGCACCAACAACTACCCGCAGATGTTCGCGGGTGCCTTCCTCATCGCCCTGCTGGCCATCGTCCTGGACCTGCTCCTCGGCTTGGTCGCCTGGCTCCTTGCCCGCCGGACGCATGCGGGCAGCCAGACCGCAGCCGAGCTTGCACTCGCACCAACATGAACGCCACGTCCTGAATCGTCCGACCCGATAGGAACCGACCATGAAACTCGCCAGACCTCTCGCCCTCGCTGGGCTCACGTTCGCGACGCTGCTGCTTGCCGCTTGTGGCGGCGGGAACAACAATCCACTGGGAACACAGAGCTCGGCCGCCCCGTCCGGATCGGCGTCGGCTGGTGGCGCTCCGATCGTGGTGGGCTCGGCGAACTTCACCGAGTCCAAGGTCATCGCCGAGATCTACTCGCAGGCCCTGAAGGCAAAGGGGATCCAGTCCTCCACCAAGCTGGGCATCGGTTCTCGTGAGGTCTACATCAAGGCGCTGCAGGACAAGTCCATCGCCGCGGTGCCTGAGTACACCGGCAACCTGCTGCTCAACTTCGACAAGGAGTCGAAGGCGAAGACGGCTGAGGAAGTCGAGGCCGCGCTGCCTGACGCGCTCCCCGAAGGCCTGAAGGTGCTGAAGAGCTCCGCCGCCGTCGATCAGGACGTCTACGTGGTGAGCAACGACTTTGCGACGAAGAACGGCGTCAGCTCGCTCGAGGACCTCTCGAAGATCTCCGCCGGCGTGACCGTCGCCGGGTTCTCCGAGCTCGCAGAGCGTGCCTACGGTCCGAAGGGGTTGACCAGCGTCTACGGCGTCAAGGTCAAGGAGTTCAAGCCGTACGACTCGGCGGAGCTGATGGCCGCGGAGCTCAACAAGGGCAAGGTGGACGTGGCCGACATGTTCACCACGGACAGCGCCATCGGGCGAAACCAGCTCGTGCAGCTGAAGGATCCCAAGCAGATGATCCTGCCGCAGAATGTGATCCCGCTGGTCAGCGCAGAGGCGGCCGACAACTCGACCGCCACCGGAGCCCTGGACGCAGTACAGGCGGCGCTGACCACCGAAGACCTGACCGCCCTCAACTCCAAGGTCGACGCTGAACACGAGGATCCCGATCAGGTCGCCAAGGAGTGGTTGACCAGCAAGGGGCTCGCCTGACCGCCGTTCGCGGCCGTAAGCTGAGTTGATCTCGGGGAAGGGCATTCCCCGAGAGGAGCCGCAGATGCCGAACAGCGTCGTCCGGCGGAGTCTGCTGCGTGTCTTGCTCATTCCCCTCGCCATCGTCCTGGTCGGCTCGGCGCTCAGCTGGGTGCCGGCACAGGTGGCCGAGGCGAGGCCGAAGCTGACCATCACCACCCTTGCCACCGGACTGACCATCCCGTGGGACCTCACCTGGGTCGGGGACGTGATGCTGTTCAACGAGCGTGGCGGTCACCTGTGGTCGAAGCGGACGGGGTCGGCGAAGCGAGCCGTTCGGCTCCCGGTAACCGACCTCTTCGTTGGCAGCGAGGCCGGGCTGATGGGGATGGTGGCCGACCCCGGCGCGCGCAGCAACCGGCGGTTCTATCTCTGCTACGCATCCCGGTCGGGTAGCTCGCCGCGAGACGTACGGGTGGTCCGGCTACGGCTCACCTCGGAGACCAACGCGGTCGCAGAGGGCAGCCCCGTCGGGGACGGCAGCCCGGTCGTGGTGAAAGGTCTTCCGATCAGCAGCGGGCGGCACAGCGGCTGCCGGCTGCGGTTCGGCCCGGACGGCAAGCTCTACATCGGTACCGGTGACGCCGCGATCGGCTCGAATCCGCAAGATCTGCAGTCGCTCGGCGGCAAGGTGCTGCGAGTGAACTGGGACGGGACGATCCCTTCCGACAACCCCTTCTACGCCCAGGGCGGCAATGCCAGGTATGTGCACAGCTACGGCCATCGCAATCTGCAGGGATTGGCATTCCGGCCCGGCACCCGCGAGCTGTGGACGGCCGAGCACGGGTCGTACCGCGACGACGAGGTCAACCTGAATGTTGCCGGGGCCAACTACGGCTGGGATCCTCAGCCGGGCTACGACGAGAGCGTCCCGATGACCGATCTGACGAAGTTCCCCGCCGCGCTGTCCGCCAAGTGGAGTTCGGGAGACCCGACGATCGCGCCCAGCGGGATCACCTTCCTGCAGGACTCCACGTGGGGCCGTTGGCAAGGCGCCCTGGTCATGGCGGTGCTCAAGGGACAGGGCATGCGCCTGCTGTTCCTGGACCCCGAGACCAAGGTGGTCGGCATCAGCCCGATCGACGAGGTGAGCAACTTCGGTCGGATCCGGACCGTGCAGTACGGGCCCGACCGCGCCGTCTACTTCACCACCTCGAACGGCGGTGGCGACATCGTGGGCAGGATCAGTACCTCCGCCACGCCGCCGACCCTTCCGGGTGGAAAGAACATCTCTCCGGTCGCCGTGTCCGGCGTCCGCACCGGTGGCGACATGTACGTCTTCGCCCGGACCGGCGACGACAGGGTCAGCTACAAGCGCAGCATCGACGACGGGTTCTCCTGGCCTTCGCGCTGGACCGACACCAGGCTGAAGAGCAGCAGCGCCCCGAGCGTCGCGTCCTCGGCGGCGGGCCGGGTCGATCTCGTCACCCGCAATCCCGATCGGTCGGTCACCCACACCTGGCTGGTGAACGGCGTACGCCGGGGCCAGACCAAACTGGGTGGATTGGTGACCACGGCCACCATCTCCTCCCTCGGCAACGGCACCCTCGACGTCTTCGCCTTGAGCCCCAACGGTCGGGCATACCGCAAGCGGTTCAACGGCAGCATATGGTCGAGCTGGCAGCTTCTCGACGGCCCGCCACTCACCTCGGCCATCGGCGCGTCGGCTCAGCCGTCGAGCAAGCAGACGCTGATCACCGCTCGGGGTGAGACGGGCCGTATCTATCAGCGCACGTTGACTCCGACGTCCAACGGATCCCGCTGGGTACAGGCGAGCGGCTACCTCTGGTCCGGCCGGGCGCTCGGCGACCGCTATCCCAACCAGCCGCTGATCGCGATGTCGCGGACCTACGACGGCATGGCCGGATGGCAGCGCGGGGCCATGACCATGGCGTTGAACCAGCACATCTACTCGGACCCCGATGTGGTCACCCGGCCCGACGGCAGTTGGGCGATGTTCGCGCGCAACAAGGACAATGAGTTGTCCTTCTACGACGCCCGGCCGGGGGTCTACCACGCCATCAGCCTCGGCGGCTTCGTCCGCTAGCCGCAGCACATTTGACGGCGTCGGGCCGGCGGGAACCGCAGAACTCCTGCCGATG
>JBKPNA010000406.1:0-3420 GCA_046765695.1 Actinomycetota bacterium
TCGACCAGCACGCTGCCGGGCACCAGCCGCTCGGAGAGCACACTGCCGGAGATCGGCTCGGGAGAGAAGTTCAGCACGGTCACCTGCTCAGCATCGCTGAGCTGGTGCACCAGGACCAGCATCGCCTTGTTCGAGACCGCCGGCACGTCGATCTGGGTCGCCGTCGCAATGCCGTAACGCCTGCGCACCGCCAGGATGTCTCGCAACCGGCAGGCGAAGGAGTTCGGGTCCTTCAACTGGGCCGGTAGCGACCCGTACAGGCTGGTGCCGCGCGGCATCTTCGACTGCGACTCCTTCGCGTCCGGCTGGTAGCCCATCAGGTCGTACGCCGACCGGTGGATCCAGCGGGTGTCGCCCTCGCTGACCAGCGAGCTGACCTGCCTGCGGTCCAGCGTGAGGGCTCCGACCAGATCCCAGCCGGACAGGGCGAAGACTCCGGGCTGCAGGGCGTTGTACATCGCGAGCAGCAGGTGGGCCTGCTTGATCTGCTCCACCTGATCCGGCGTCAGCTTGTTGATGCTCGTGAAGCCGAGAGACGCGGCGATGATGGTCGCCGTCGTCGACGCGATGCCGTTCTGGGTGAAGGTCGCGTTGTACGGCCCCGCCGCGCCGGTGAGGTGGTCCAGCAGGTCCTGCCGTACGGCGACGGCCAGCTCATGCCCGCTGAGGTCGTTGCCCCGAAAGCTGAACCGGTCCCGGGCGTGCAGCGTCTCGAAGTGCACCAGCTCGTAGGTCATCTCATCGTGGTTCTGCAGCGCATGCACCAGCGAGGCCGGATCGACCCCATGCTTGACCGCCAGGTTGAGTGTCAGCCGGAGGAATTCGGTGTCTCCGGTCGCCATGGCATGGTGGTACGCGGGCCGGGTGACGAAGTCGTACGACAAGTCGGCCCCGCGCTCGGAGCTGCTCTGGATGTCGTCGATCGTCAGGTTCAGCTCCTGGAAGGTGAAGCCACCGACCTTGCGGACCATGCTGGCGATCAGCTGGTTGGCCGCCTCCGACAACGGATGGCCCTCCGACCAGGCCGGCGAGTCCTCCGAGCTTTTCTCCACCCCGAGGAAGCCGTTGGCGTCCAACCGCAGGGCCCCGCTGCCAAGGTCGCCGAGCGAGTGCAGCGCGTCGCCGATCACCAGCCGCATCCCGGCGAAGCTCGGGTCCAGCCAGTTGATCGAGGGCTGCCCTTCCTTGAAGTAGTGCAGGTAGACCCAGCGCCGCTGCACCCCGTCCGGGCCCTCCACCGGCGCCGTGGCGCTCCAGTTGGTGTCCTTGACCCCCGGCTCGTAGAAGATCACCCGCTGCAGCCGGCCGATGATGTAGCCGTGCTTGGCCAGCTGGTCCTCGGCCTCGGAGTCCAGGTTGATCGAGTCCTTGCCGCGGCTCGCCGTCGGCAGCAGGTGCCAGTCCTTCTCGGGGATCTCCACCATGTGGTAGATGCCCGGGTAGTCGCCGACCTTCATCTCGGCCAGCCGGAAGTCCGCACCCTTGCCGGTGTGGCCGGGCACGATGTCGTCGATCACCATGCCGACGTGACCGGCAGCCACCTCGCACATGGCCCGGAACTCGTCCTCGGTGCCGAACGCCTCGTCGATCTGAGTGCTGATCCGGTCGAAGTGGCCGTCGACGCTTGGGGTGGAGTCCCAGCCGGAGACGCCACCGGCCTTCTTCACCGGCCCGGTGTGCACGCCGTCGATGCCGATCTCCTCGAACGCCGCCCACAGGTCCTCATCGCCCAGCGTGCCCAGGAACGACGTGCCCTTCCTGGTGATCATGGAGATGGGGTAGGCCGTGAACCACACCGACGCCTTCTCGATCGCGGCGCGCGGGTCCGGGTTGGCGTACGGGTTCTGCCACATGCTGCCCTGCCCGGAGAAGTGCGTCGCGAACGCCACCGCGTCGCCCAGCATCGACTGTGCCGACAGCCAGTCGACGTAGGCCTGGTTGCGGCTGTGAGGGCGCCCGTGATGCTCGCTCCTTCGCCAGAACCGCCGCCGCATCCGCGCCCGTGGCCGCAGCGGCTTGGGCCGCGCCGCGAAGAACTGCTCGTCGTAGCTGACCTCGCTGGCCTCGTGGGCCTGGTTGGTGCCCAGGTCGCGGTCGGCGTCCGCCTCGTCCATGCCTCTCCTTCGCCCCCGTGGCAATCAAGCCGAACCATGCCGTAGCTCAGTACGCTGCAGACCCTACGGCACTCCGGAACCCGTTGTTCACAAGGACTGCAGGCGCTACCGGCCGCCCCGGGCAGGTCGACCGAGCTTCGCCTCGATCGCCCGGTCGAGGTTGACTCCGAGCTGCCGGGCCAGGACCGCGGCAGCGATCGTCACCTCGGCCAGCTGGTCGCCGACCTCGGCCGTGATCTGTCGCTCCAGGCCGGAGTTCAGGGCTCGGCGCAACCGGTGGACGGCCTCACCTGAGCACTCGGCCAGCCGCAGCCCGGTGTCTGTCAGGCTGTCCACGCCGTCGCGTTGCCGCAGCCCGTCGGCCAGTGCCGCGATCCGCGGGTCGGTGGCGATCAGGGCGAGATCGGGGTCCGGGTCACCGGCAAGAATCAGGAACCGGTAGCCCACGATCTCGGCGGAGAAACCCCGTTCCCCGGTAGCAACCTGATGGAGGTCGGTGACCGCCACCCCCGTCGACCGGTGCAGCAGGAACAACCCGCTGAGCTCGCGCGGCGGGACGTGCAGCTGCAGCTCCACACCGAGCCCGCGCGGCAAGGCGTCGGCCGGCCGCGACGTCGGGGTGACCAGCACCACGCGTGCCAGCGCCAGCGAGACGCAGGCTCGCGGTTGGCCATTTGTCCGGGCCGTCTCGTACTCCAGCTTCCAGCCCGCCTGGCTGAAGGTCGACGCGGCCGCGTACGGGTCCTCGGTGACCAGCAGTGGCGCTAGCATCACAGACTCCCCAGATCGGCGGCGCTAGCTTCTACTGTTCCACACCAATCCTGTGGTGCGTCAGACCCACCGCCGGCTCAGGCCAGCTCGGCCAGGGCCCGGATCGCCAGAGGGTACCCCGCCACTCCGACGCCGACGATGATGCCGGCAGCATGGGCAGAGACATACGAGTGGTGCCGGAAGGACTCCCGGGCGTAGACGTTGCTGATGTGCACCTCGATCACCCGTACGCCGCTGCCCGCAATCGCATCGCCGAGCGCGATGCTGGTGTGGGTGTAGGCGCCGGCGTTCAGCACCACGCCGACCAGCTTGCCATCCCGCTGCAGGGCACCTGCCTGCTGGATCGCCTCGACCAGCTCGGCCTCGTGATTGGTCTGCCGGAAGTCCAGATCCCAGCCGAGCGCGTCGGTGAGCTCCCGGCAGGATTTCTCGACGTCGGCAAGGGTGGCGGTGCCGTACGTCTCGGGCTCCCGTACGCCGAGCAGGTTGAGGTTGGGTCCGTTCAGCACCCAGACGGCGGTCAACTCGATCGCGC
>JBKPNA010000407.1:0-5989 GCA_046765695.1 Actinomycetota bacterium
GCGTCCACGACGTCGATCTTGACCAGGTCGCAGGCAGAACTTGACGCCCTCGACACTGGCATTCCGCGGCACTAGTCTTTTCAGTTGGGCGGTTTGCGCGGTTCACAAGGGAGTGAAGCCATGTCCACCAGGTCAGTTCGCCGTCTCCTCGCCCTGGTGTCGGCCTCACTGTTGCTTCTCCTCACCAACGCGGGAATCGCGGCGGCAGCGGCGCCGCAGGTCGTCTGGGTGGCGCCGAACCCGGGCTCGCTGGCCACGAGCGCGGGCGCGGTGGCGTGGTCGCCGTCGAGTTCGATCGTTGCCACCGGTCTGAACGATCGGTGGATGCGGATGAGGCGGGCGTCGGATGGCGCGCAGACCATCGCCATCCTGCAGCCGATTCGTTCCGGCGGCGTCGCCAACCTGACGTTCTCGATCCCCGGGGGCCTGTACCTCGCCGTCGGAAACCAAAGCGGCAGCGGCACATTCCGGATCTATCGCGTCTCGGATGGCCTCTTCCTGGGCACCCTGGTCGTGACGATCGACTCGAAAGGGATCTTGCGCTTCGCGCCCGACCCGCAGCTCGCCGCGTCGCCGGCCGGAACTGCCACCTGGCGGACCACCGAGGTGACGGTGTTCTCGACCACCGGGAGCGGCTACGACAAGATCACGACCGCGCGCAACCTCTCCCCCGACGGCCTGTACCAGACAGCAGCCACAAGCAAGGGATCCATCACCGTCCAGCGGACCTCGGACGGGTCGGTCCTGTGGACAGGGAGCGGTGGCACCCGGCCGTCCTTTTCACCCGACAGCTCGTTGATCGCTGAGTGGCCGGCGGGCTCCAATGCGATCAGGGTGCGCCAGACCTCCACCGGGGCCCTGGTGAGGACTTTGGCCATCCCCGGCGGCGCGGACGGCGGCGTACTGCCCCGCTTCACTCCGAACGGCGCGCGGGTCGTGGCGAGTGGGTATCTGCCGTTCCTGAAACCCGACGGCACCTGGGACCAGAAGGGGGTGATCCGGTTCTGGACCGTGTCGGACGGCGTGCTGCGGGTGACCTACGACCAGCGGACCAGCCTGGCCGTGACGACGCCGGTGGTGTTCTCCCCGGACGGCACCAAGTTCCTGTACGGCGGTTACGACGGTGCCTTCGTCGCCGCCGTGACACCGTCCTGAAACCGGTGCCTTTGAGCAGATAGCGCGACCGCGAGCACAGCCGTGCGGCCGATCCGCCGTCGCGATGAGACGATCGTCGCGTGCCGCAACAGCCGGGACCAGCGCTGGCCGTCGCCTTGCTGGTCCTGCTCCTGCTTGCGCTGGTGGGATCGTGGGTCGGCAGGCTCCACGTCGGCAGCAGGATCGCCGCCGCGGCCGTGCGAGCAGTCATCCAGCTCGCCGCCGTATCGCTGATCATCACCGCCGTTCTCGGTGATCTCGCCTGGTCCGCGGTGTTCGCAATGGTCATGTTCGGTGTGGCGGTGTTCACGTCATCGGCGCGGATCGGATCCCGACGCGCCTGGCCGTGGGTGGCCGTTTCGCTGGCGTCCGGCGTGGTTCCCGTTTTGACCGTCATCTTTCTCAGCGGCGCAGTGCCGCTGAACGGACCCAGCCTGGTGCCGATGGCAGGGATCATCATCGGCGGCGCGATGACAGCAAACTCGCTCACCGGCCGAAGGGTTTTCGCAGCCTTGCGCGATGATCACGGGCTCTATGAAGCGGCCCTGTCGATCGGCCTGCGCCGGGCTGACGCGATCAGTGAGGTGGCCGGTCGGCACTTGCCGGAGGCGCTGGTACCGGGATTGGACCAGACCCGTACGGTCGGCCTGGTCACGCTGCCCGGCGCATTCGTCGGGGTGCTGCTGGGCGGCGGGACGCCGGTGCAGGCGGGCGCTGCCCAGGTCCTCGTGCTGGTCGGCCTGCTGGCAACCCAGACGTTGACCGTCGTGGTGGCACACCAGCTCATTCGTGCCGCGCTGCTGCTGCCCTCCGATCTGCGCGCTTCCCTGATCCGCTAACGCGCTCGATCGGCAGCTGCCGACGGCCTCCGGCGGCGGACGGTGAGGAAGAGCCGATGACGGGTGATCAGCAGGGCGAGCCAGGCAGCCCCGATCAGCCAGCCGAACATCACATCCGTGAGCCAGTGGTGGCCGAGGAACACCCGGCTCAGCCCCATGGCCAGGGCCCAGACGACGGCGACGAGGACGGTGACGACGCGCGCCCAGTGAGTGCGGAGCCGGCGGGCCAGCAGGTAAGCGACCATGCCGGCGATCACGGTGCTGTTCAGCGCGTGGCCGGAGGGGAAGGAGAACGCGTACTCGTAGGGCGGCACCGCTTCGCTGAGCGGTGGCCGTGCTCGTCCCACGACGGCCTTTCCGACAGTCGTCATGGCCAGGGACCCGGCGACCGCGATGAGCATCAGGATCAGCGGCGTACGCGACCGCCACCGCCACACCATGGCGATCGTGATCAACGACGCGATGATCGTCATGCCCACTGGCCCGCCGAGGTGAGTGAACCAGGTCAGCAGCCGGGTGTTGGTTACGGTGCGGAGGGCGATGGCGTCGTTGAGGGCCGGTTGGTCGAGGCCCGAGATCCCGTCGTGCTCGGCCACGGCGTCGTAGATCGCCGCACCGGCGGCAGTCAGCGCGACCACCAGTGCCATGCCGATCGCCGCGGTGATGTAGAGCACCGCATGTGCCGAGACATGGGTGGCCAAGCCGGACGCGCCGCGCACCAGCTGGCGCCCGGGCGCAGTCGGCCAGCGGGTCAGGTCGCGACTGCCGACGCGCTCCTCGTCAGGGGTGTCGTCGGCGAGCTTCATCGCGTCAGGCCGAACGCGGTCAGCAGGTCTGGGGCCTCGGCGGCATCGCGGAGAGGGGTGGCACCGGCCAGCTGCGAGATGGCGGCTGAGAGGGCGTAATGGCTGAGCTCCTCGGTAACCCTTCGGCCGCTGAGGGCTGGATGAAGGACCACCGTCGCGACCCGGTTGCTGGAGTTGTCTTCGTCTTCGTCCCAGGTGATGACGACGGCGAGGCGGCCGGCGCGGAAGTCGGGGCCGTCCTCGATGGTGGGTAGCCACGCCTTCAGCCAGCGGTCGGTGGTGCCAATCGGGCAAGAGTGGCCGTTGTTGCAGTCGTCAGGGATCAGCAGGCTGAAGCTCGGCAGTTGTCCACCGGCGATGTCATCGGCGAGCGCCCCAGAGGTCGGCGAGCCGGAGGGCACATCGAGCTGTTCGCATGCGGCACGCTCCTCGGGGTCGACGAAGTAGGTCCAGGGGTTGTGCCTGACCGCGTAGTCTCCGTCGTTGCGTTGGGCGCAGTTGCGGGGCATCGCCTCCGCGTACGTCTTCGTCGTGCGGCCGGAGGCAAGCAGCTGGCCGAACTCCGACGGGCCCTTCAGCTTGTGTACATCCGGGTCTTCGTCATCATCGACTCCGAACGTGGATCCACCGGCGATGACCAGGTAGTTGGGCAGCGACGGGTGCGTGATGGCGTAGTAGTTGGTCGCGGTTCCGTACGACTCGCTCTGTGACCTCAGGAACGGCATCTGCTCCACCACGTCGGCCGCGTTCTTGTTCTCGGCCACGATGACGAGAAGCTTGTCGACCCGTTGACCGGGGGTTGTGGACTGGCTGGAGCTCGAGCTCGCCGACGCGGTGGGCCGGGCAGCACCGGTCGGCTCCGAACTGGGACTGGGCACCGGTGTGGCCGGGACGGTGGGGCTGCCGGTGCCGCCGCAGGCGGAAAGGCTCAGCACCAGACCGATGACTGCCAGGAGAGGCACCCTCGCTGCTCGCATATCTCCAACTGTGTCTTCGCCGTGAACCGCTGACCGGCTCTATCGTTTCCCAATCTGCTGTGGCAACACTGAGACGGTTCCAGCGGTCCATTTGGTGGCCCAGTGACATAGCGGTGTGCAGATATGTCGATCTGTCCCGATCGAGGTCAAAGGCCGTCGAAGACGTCAGCCAGCAGTCGCGCCGGGCGGGTGCGCGGCCAGGCCATTACTTGAGTCTCCCGGGAGACGCCCTTGATCCGTTGCTCCTCGGTCACTTCCGGGTTGTTCATGTCGTTCCACTGGGTCCGATGCTCCTGCATCGCCTTGCGGACCAGCGGCGCGACGGCCGAGGTGTCGATGTCGATGTCGATCGTCTCGTCGGGTACGCCGCGGAGGTGGTACACGCTGCTGGGATCCCACGCATGAAGACCCTGCTTGACCCGGCGAGAGTTCCAGCGGTCGATCACCGATTGGCGGATCCCGCCGTACACCAGGCGGCGGAGGCCGGGGCCGCCGTCGCCGGCGAACCTCAGGAACGCATCGGTCGTGGCGCGACCGATCGTGATGTGGTCCGGGTGACCGGTGATCCCATCAGGACCAAAGGTTGCCACCACATCCGGGCGTTCCGCGCCGAGGACTTCCGCTATACGGCCGACCACTTCGTCGTGCGGCACGTCCGCCAGTCCGCCGTCGGGATAGCCGAACCACTCGTGTCGATAGGGCGAACGACCGAGGGTGAGCCAGGCCCGCCGATCCTCTTCACGGCGTACGGCGCCGAGCGTCTCGCGGGTTGCCCCGCTGCCCTCGGCGATGGCCCCACCTTCACCGTCGGTGGCGTGCACGAGCAGGAAACGGAACTCCGGGTCGGTCCGGTGCAGTGCGACGACGGCGGCAACCCCGTACGCGTCGTCGTCGGGATGCGCGACGACAGCAGCCAGAGTCCTTGTCACTTCAGCACGCGCTATCCGGGTGGTCGGTCTCGGCTCAGGGATCCAGGTCGGTGCTCGACCGCGCCAGGAACATCAGCGCCAGCTCCTCGGTGACTCGCCGCCGCGCGGGCAGGATGCGGTCGTCCCAGCGCTCGACACCCTGGACGTCGCGCAGCGAGGAGGTGAGGAAAACCTCATCGGCACCGGCTGCATCCTCGGGGCTGACGTTCCGCTCGACGATCTGCCGCCATTCGAGCAGCAGCTCCCGCGTGATGCCGGCCAACGGACCCGCGCTGAGCGGCGGCGTGACGATCTGGTCGCCGAAGACGAAGAAGACGTTGGTCCCCGTACCCTCACAGACCTGCCCCGCGGTATTGAGGAAGATCGCCTCGCCGGCTCCGCAGGACGTCGCGTACGCCAGCCCGCGTACGTTCTCCGCGTACGACGTCGACTTCACCCCGGTCAGCGCGCCGTTCTCGTTGCGCCGCCATGGCGCGGTCACCACGGCGGTGGTGGCCGGAGCGGGAACGCGGGGCTCGACGGCGACGATCAGGTTGGGCGGTCCGTACGCGGCGCCAGAGCCGAGTGGCCCCTCACCTGCGGTGTAGGTGACGCGCACCTTCGCTTGCGGCAAGGGCCAGCCGTCCAAAGCGGCAGCGATCCCCTCCCGGATCAGCCCATGGTCCGGTGCTGGCAATCCCATCGCGGCCGCCGACCGGGAAAGGCGGTTGAGGTGCCGCCGGACGGCGAACGCGCCTGCCGGGGTGGCCTTGAGGGCCTCGAACGCCCCGTCGCCGACTACCAGGCCGTGGTCGGTGACCGGGACGGCCGCCTCCTCGGGCCGCTCGAACCTGCGACCGTTGCTCCAGACGGCAAGCTGGCGGACCTGGGAAGGTGAGGTGAGCGTCACCCGGTCAGGGTACTGGGCTGATTGATCGAGGAGATTGGTTCGACCGGCTCGCAGGAGTGACAATGTTTGGACTCCGTCGGTCCGCTCGGCTATGGTTTCAGATCGCGCCTTCGGCTGGACAGGCCGGAGCCTGCGCGCGGACGTGGCTCAGCTGGTAGAGCATCACCTTGCCAAGGTGAGGGTCGCGGGTTCGAATCCCGTCGTCCGCTCGGAGCGCGTCTCGCCCAGTCCTGGCGCGGGGAGCACAGCTCCCACGGTGGAGTGGCCGAGAGGCGAGGCAACGGACTGCAAATCCGTGTACGCGGGTTCAAATCCCGTCTCCACCTCGGGCGATTAGCGCAGCGGTAGCGCGCTTCCCTGACACGGAAGAGGTCACTGGTTCGAACCCAGTATC
>JBKPNA010000408.1:0-6577 GCA_046765695.1 Actinomycetota bacterium
ATCCTGGTTTGGGTTCTCAATCTAAATTCTGACGGTCGGACGGCGTGGCGACTCGGACCAGCGAGCATGGCTGCGGCGGTCTCGTCACGCAGGAAAGCAGGGTACGTCGAGTCCTTGAAGCGACTGGTCGCCAACGACCTCAGATGCGCCGGCCTCCGGACTGCAATGACGACGGTGCTGGCGTACGCGAGCGCTAGTGGCGGCCGAGGCGGCATCAGCAGGAACCAAAGGACGAGCCCTTGAAGGCGGTTGACCATCATGCGGCCAGGCCTCCGCGACGCCGGGCTCACGCCCCGATCGTACGAGCGCAGTGCTGCGGGCCGGCGCTCTCTGGTGCCGAATGCCTTGGTACTAGGCCGCATCCCGGGTGCCGCCGGCCGAAGGCCCACCCGTGCTCCGAAGCCGGCCCCGGGGCTTGGGCTCACCGGATCAAGATGCGCGTAGGCCGGCCGTCAGAATCAACTGGCCAGAAGCATTCACCCAAGGTTTCTGCACGGCTTCCCGAACGTCTTCTCGAGCGCCTTCGGCGGCGTACAGAGGGCGGCGGTCAATGGCCGATCTGGCGTTTGGCCGCCGCAACGACGGCCTCTGGGGTGAAGCCGAATTTGGTTTGTAACGCCTTGAGCGGTGCGGAGGCGCCGAAGGTGTTCATGGCGATGATCTGCCCGGTGCTGCCGGCCCAGCGATCCCAGCCGAAGGAGGATGCCTGCTCGATCACGACCCGAGCGGTCACCTGCGGTGGCAGCACGCTATCGCGATACTCCTGAGTCTGCCGGTCGAACAGCTCCCAGGACGGCATGCTGACCACGCGGGCCTTGATCCCCTCGGCAACCAGCTGCTCGTAGGCGGAAACGCCGAGTGAGACCTCGCTGCCGCTAGCGATCAAGATCACGTCCGGGGTCTCGTCCGGATCGCCGCCGAGCACGTACGCGCCGTTGGCCAGCCCGCTCGCCGGAGCGTAGACGCTGCGGTCCAGGGTCGGCAGCGCCTGCCGGGACAGGATCAATGCGACCGGGTCGTGCCGCAGTGGCATGATCACCCGCCAGGCCTCGACCACCTCGTTGGCGTCGGCGGGCCGGATGTCGATCATGCCCGGCATCGCCCGCAGTGAGGCGAGTTGCTCGACCGGCTGGTGGGTCGGGCCATCCTCACCGACGCCGATGGAGTCGTGGGTGTACATGTGGATCACCGGCAGCTCCATCAGTGCCGAGAGCCGGAGCGCGCCACGCTGGAAGTCGGAGAAGATCAAGAAGCCGGCTTGGTAGGCCCGCACCTTCGCAAGGGCCAGCCCGTTGGTGACTGCGCCCGCCGCGTGCTCCCGGACACCGAAGTGCAGGTTGCGGCCGGCCCGCATGTCGGGCTGGAAGTCGCCGGCCCCCTCGAAGGTGAGTCGGGACTTGTTCGACGGTGCCAGGTCGGCCGAGCCGCCGATCAGCCATGGCACCTTCTGCGCGACGATGTTGAGCACCTTGTTGTTGGAGTCGCGGCTTGCGATGCCCTTCGGGTCCGCCGGGAACTCTGTCAGGTCCGCATCCCAACCGTCGGGCAGCTGGCGGCGCTGCATCTTGTCCAGGTAGTCGGCCTGCTGCGGAAACTCCTTGCTGTAGGCGGCGAACAGCTCGTCCCAGGCCGAACGCAGCTCGGCGCCACGCTTGCCGGACACCTCCGCGAACCGGTCGCGAACCTTGTCCGGCACCAGGAAGCTCTCGTCCTCCGGCCAGCCGTAGAACCGCTTCGCACCACGGATTTCCTCTACGCCCAGCGGCTCGCCGTGTGCGGAGTGGTGTCCGGCCTTGGTCGGGGCGCCATAGGCGATGACGCTCTTCACGATCACGATCGTCGGGCGGTCCTTCTCGGCCTTGAAGGCGTCCAGCGCGGCACTGATCGCGTCGGTGTCGTTGGCGTCGTCGACGTGCTGCACCGCCCAGCCGTAGCCCGTGAACCGGGTCCCCACGTCCTCGGTGAAGGCGATCGCCGTGTCGCCTTCGATGGTGATGTTGTTGCTGTCGTAGAGCCAGCAGAGGTTGGACAGCTTCTGGTGTCCGGCCAGAGATGCTGCCTCGGCGGCGATGCCCTCCATCAGGCAGCCGTCACCGCAGATCGCGTATACGTCGTAGTCGAAGAGGTTGTAGCCCGGCCGGTTGAAGGTCGCGGCCTGCCACTTGCCAGCCATCGCCATGCCGACGCTGGTCGCGATGCCGGTGCCCAGCGGACCCGTGGTGCACTCGACACCGGCTGTCCAGCGGTACTCAGGGTGGCCGGGGCACTTCGAGTCGAGCTGCCGGAACTTCTTCAGGTCGTCCAGCGGCACGGCGAGCTCGCCGAGCGTCTCGTACTGCGGGTTGACCGACTTGACCCCGGCCAGGTGCAGCGCCGAGTAGAGCAGCGTCGAGGCATGCCCCGCCGACAGGATGAAGCGGTCGCGATTGCTCCAGATCGGCGCGTTCGGATCGAACCTCAGGTACTTCTGCCAGACGGTGTAGAGCACCGGCGCCAGCGCCATCGGAGTGCCCGGGTGACCCGAGTTGGCCGCCTGCACGGCATCCATGCACAACGTACGGATCGTGTCCACCGCAAGCTTGTCGATGGGATCCCTCTCCAAAGCCGGGAAGTCGGTGCTGGCAGTGTGGGTCATCGTCAACCTTCCTGATAAGCGGCCACCGTGAGGTGAGCCGATTGCCAAATTGCGGCCAGCTCGTCGGGGTCCAGGCTGGCTCTGCCGACTAAGGCTCCATCAATGTCGGGCTGCGCGATGATGGCTGCGCTCGTCGAGGCCTTGACAGATCCGCCGTACAGAATCCGGATTCGCTCGCCAACGTTGGCACCATACCGATCGGAGAGCCGACCGCGGATGGCAGCGCAGACCTCCTGGGCATCGGCCGGGGTTGCCACCGTGTCGTCCCTGGAAGTCGGCTGCCGGTTGGCCCTGGCCGGCCATTCCTTCTCGCCTTCGCCGATGACGACGACGCCATTCATCCGAACCGTGCCGAGAACGGGCCGCATGGCGTCCACGGCAGCTTGGTCCACTTGCTCCTTGTCTCCGAGACCCATGAATCGCGCGCATGCCATGGCCGCCGCCTCAGTGGCGCGAACCAACTCGAGGGCAAGACTGCGGTCTGGGTCACCCGAGTCGACCATGACAACCATCGTCGTGAGAACCAAGCCGATCGGGCAAGGGGTTGCCGCTTGTTGTCGCTCGAGCACGCGGCCGCCTGGACGACACAGTGGGCCGTCAGTAGCGTGACGAGATCATCTCCTCATGGCTCGGCGAGTCGAGCTCGCCCCACTGAAGGGATTCAACCGTGCCCGAGGCCAGTTTCGCTTGGCAGGACGCGTCCTTGTCGCCCCGTGAGCGAGCCAAGAAGCTCGTCGAGGCGATGACACTGGAGCAGAAGATCGCCCAGCTGCATGGCGCGATGGAAACCATCGACATCTATGCCATCAGCGCGGAGCCTGTGGATTCTGGGGCGGACATGGACCAGCTTGCTGCCCAGATCCGGATCGAGCGACACGTCAAGGGGATCGACGAGCTGGGGATTCCGCGTTTCCGGATCACCAACGGGCCTGTGGGGGTCGGCATGGGCGACGGCACGCCCAGCCCGCCCGCCACGTCGCTGCCGATGACTATCGGCCTCGCCGCCGGATTCGATCTTGATCTGGCGCATGCCTACGGCGACATCATCGGCTCCGAGACGGCGACCCTTGGCCAGCACGTTCTGGAAGGCCCTGGGGTCTGCCTGCATCGGACTACCGTCGCCGGACGCAACTTCGAATACTTCTCGGAGGACCCCTATCTTTCGGGCGTCATGGGTGTCGCGGTGACCAAGGCCATCCAGGATCACGACGTGATCGCCATGGGCAAGCACTACGTCGTCAACGATCAAGAGTACGAACGGTTCCGGGCCAGCGTCGAGGTGGACGAGCACGTTCTGCGAGAGCTCTATCTGCTGCCGTTCGAAATGCTGGTCAAGGACGCCGAGATCGCCGCGATTATGAGCTCGTAAAACCGGATCAGGGGCGTCTATGCCACCGAGTACCGCTACACACTGACCGACATGCTGCGTACGGAGTGGGGATTCGACGGTTACGTCCAGTCCGACTTCTGGTCCTGCCGCTCCTGCGCCCCGTCGCTGAACGCCGGGATGGATCATGAGATGCCGGATGCGAAGTGGCTGAACGAGACCAACGTCAAGGCGGCGCTGAACGACACCAGTCTCGAAATCGAGACCGTCGATCGCGCCCTGGTTCGGCGCTACACCCAGATGTTCCGTTTCGGGCAGTTCGAGCGGCCGTACCAGCCCGGTGCGATCGACGCTCAGGCCCACGGCGCTGTCGCCCGCAGCATCGGGTCCCAGATCGCCGTGCTGCTCAAGAACGACGGCGGACTGCTGCCAATCAAGCCTGACGCCGGTGCCATCGTGATCATCGGCCAGTCCACGTTCGTCGACGAGGCCTGCCTCGGTGGCGGCGGCTCGTCGAAGGTGGACCCGCTGTACACCGTGCCGCCGCTGGACGGCATGCGCGATGTGCTACGGGACCTGGGTGGGTCCTCGACGGTGGCGAAGGTGACGGTCGCCGATGATCTGTCCAACCTTGACGAGGCGAAGGATGCGGCCAGGGATGCCGACGTCGTCGTGCTGATGGCCGGACTGGTCGCGACCGAGGGGGCCGATCAACCGGACGCCAACATGCTGAACGACCAGAACCGCATGCTAGAGGAACTGTTGGGCATTAACCCGGCAACGGTCCTGGTGATGAAGGACAGCAACCCGGTGTTGATGCCGTGGATCGACAAGGCTCCGGCGGTGCTCGAGGCCTGGAACCAGGGCAGCGAGGACGGGCACGTCGTCGCTGATCTGCTGTTCGGCGTGGTGAATCCGTCGGGAAAGGTGCCGACGTCGTACCCCCGATCCGAGGACGACACGTTGTACGCGGAGAAGCCTGAGCGGTATCCAGGCACGGACGAAGGCGCCGGTTATCCGGTGATTCGCTACTCCGAAGGACTGGAGGTTGGATACCGCTGGTTCCAGGCGCAAGACATTCAGCCGCTGTTCGGATTCGGCTTCGGGCTGTCGTACACGACGTTCGACATCGCCGACGTGTCGGTCGACGCACCCGAGGGTGGGCAAGCGCCGGTAACGGTCACGGCATCGGTTGCGAACACCGGCCCCGTGGCTGGCGCCGAGGTCGTGCAGGTGTATCTCGGCGTACCCGTGGACGGACAGCCACCCAAGCGACTCGTCGGGTTCCAGAAGATGTTCGTCGAGCCAGGGGAGTCCAAGCAGGTGACGATCACGATCGACCCCGCGGCGACCAACCACCCGTTCGGTGTCTGGGACTACTGCAGCAGAGCGTTCGTCACCAAGCCGGGGGAGTACCGCGTCTACGTCGGCAATGCCGCCGGCAACACCCCCCACTCGGCTCAGGTCACCGTGCGGTGACCTGACGCAGTTCTGCCTCAAAGGTGACGCAGCGGTCTGCGACAACAACCGGCAACCCTATTGCCACCCACAAGCGGACTCAGCACGATGGCCTCATGCCCACCGCTGCGCTGGAGCTCCATCCCGACCGCCTGTTCCCCGCCGAGCCGGGCACGCGGGCGCTGGCCCGCCAGCTGTACCAGACCGTGGCAGACCTGCCGATCATCTCCCCACACGGCCACGTCCCGGCCCAATGGCTCGCCGACGACACACCCTTCGGCAATCCGACCTCGCTGCTGATCACTCCTGACCACTACATCAATCGGCTGCTCCATGCCCATGGCGTGGAGCTGAGCCAGCTTGGTGTGGGCCAGCCGTCGATGACCGAGGAGCAGTCGCGGGAGGCCTTCCGGATCTTCTGCTCGCACTGGAGCATCTACCGCGGCACACCCATGCGGCTGTGGATGGAGTCCCAGCTGGCCGACATCTTCGACGTACAGGTGCAACCCAGCGCGGAGACCGCGGATGAGATCTATGACCAGATCGCCGATCGGCTCTCCTCGGATGAGTTCCAGCCGCGGGCACTGTATGAGAAGTTCGGGATCGAGCTGCTCGCGACCACCGACGACCCCTGCGACGACCTCGCCGCACACGAGTACCTGCAAGACGACGACACCTGGCCGGGCCGGGTGATTCCGACGTTCCGGCCGGACAAGTACCTGGAACCAGGACAGGCCGACTGGAACGCCAACCTTGATCGACTTGGGGAAGTGTCGAGTATCGACACCGGTACCTACAGCGGCTTCATCGCCGCCTTGGAGAACCGTCGTCAGTACTTCAAGGAGCGCGGTGCCGTCTCCTCCGATCACAGCCACTTCGACGCGCGCACCGAGTCGCTGGAGCCCTCCGAAGCCGAGCGAATCTTCGATGCTGCCCGCAAGGGTGAGGTGGGCCAAGAGGAGGCGACCGCGTTGCGACGCCACCTGGTCTCGGAGATGGCTCGGATGGCGTGCGACGACGGCCTGGTGATGACTCTGCATCCAGCTGTTCTTCGCAATCACCACCTGCCGACGTTCGAAAGGTATGGGCCGGACGTCGGCACCGACATTCCCGCCCAGGTCGAGTTCACCCAGGCCCTGCGGCCGATGCTGATCAAG
>JBKPNA010000409.1:0-6331 GCA_046765695.1 Actinomycetota bacterium
CCTCCGTGCCGAGATGCCCGGACTACGCGCTATGCAGGCCGTTGTTGTGGCTGTCCCGTTGTTTCTCGTCGGGTACGCGACCCTTTACTTAGCCCTGTCACAGGCGCGGGGCAGCTTCACCGAGCAGATGACCCGGACGAGCGCGCTGTACTTCTCAGTCGTCGTCTTCAGTTCTGTTGGTTACGGGGACATTGCACCCAAGAGCGACCTCACTCGCATCGTTGTCGCCTCACAGATGCTGGCAGACCTGATCTTTCTCGCCGTGGTCATCCGGCTCTTCTTCGGCGCCTCCAAGCTGAGTCTTGAGAGACGTCAAACGAGATCCGATATTTCCACGGAGCGGTAACGCGTCGAACAATGTGCTCAACTTGGGTTTGGCAGCGGTACGCCGACGTCGCGCCCCCCCTCATGCGTGAGACGTTGCCGCATCTGAACCGCGCTCGGTGCCGGCACGAACCCGCCCGCGAACAAAGCCTCGCCCTGGCGAAACAGCGGTGACTGGTTCACCAGGGCGGATGGTGCAAAGCCGAAGATCGTTGCCAGTTCGTCGAGGTCCCGCTGCGAGCTCATCCGCATCAGCGCCAAGTTATCGCACTGGGAGATGATCCCCTGATGTATCCGGGACGGGCGCTGGGTGGAGAGCAGCAGCCAAAGACCATACTTCCTCCCTTCAGCGGCGATCTGAATAATGCGGTTCAAAACGGCCCTCTCCAAGGCAGTCTCAACCTCAGGAGAACACAGATTGTGGGCCTCGTCGATGACGATAAGGAATGGGCGACGCTCGCTGCGGCGGGACCAAAGGTCGTCCAATACCGACAAAGCGACGACCAGCGGCTCCTCCTTGAACTTGAACCCGCCGAGGTCCAGCACCGTCGCGGCGGGCCGATTGTCGATGATCTCGGTTGCGGCCAGCTTGTCTTGAGCCCAGATATCCCAGCTCAGCAACCCCAGATTCTCGATCCTCAGGGCGATATTGGTCAGGGCTGGATCATTGGAGGCGCGGAGCTCGGGCAAGATCTTGCCTATTTCAGTCGTGCTGAGGACCTCCTCGAGATGAAGAAGCGTGTTGTACTCCATCCGGTCGATCAGCGGGTCCAAGCGAAACACGGCCGCTTTCGCCGAGAGGCCCAAGGCGGTAAATCGAACCCGCGGGTTCTCGCCCGCCTGGTCTCCTGGTCGGAGGATCCGCAGATTGCGGCGGGCAAGAGCTTCCGCGCGCGCCGCAGGGGCATCGTCGCGTACCTCCTTGAGCCGCACGAAGTCGGCGTTCGGATCAAAGATGATCATGGGCAGCTCGGTGTGCATGAGGAGTTCCTCGAGGAGGACCCCGAGGGAGTAGGTCTTGCCGGAGCCGCTCTGGCCGCACCAGAACGTGTGCCGATTGAACCGATGGGGCATCAGACCTGCCGGGGCGCCGGGAACCGAGGTCAGCTGTCCGACCTCGAGCACCGCGCCGAGACTTTCGTTCATCAGTCCGACTAACTCAGAGTCCGCTGCTGCGACGGCGGCGGAGGCGAAGGGTGTGGACCGATTGCTCACGCGTCCCTCTTGGTCGACCGTTGCGTAGATTCGTCCTGTCGCCGTCAGCTCGCCCCGGTGGTCGACCTCGATCTGCTCGACCTGGCCAAGCCGGTTCTCTCCGCCGGAGTCCCGCAGCGAGACGAAGCGGCCGGGCGGGTACGCCTGGGCGTTGGCCACCTTGAACCGGAAGTGCCGACCGTCGGGTGATGTTGCCTCGTCTGCTCCCAGCAGCGCCTGATCGGTAGTCATCACTGATCTCCTTCTTGGTTTGCCTCCGGCCAGGCGGTCGTCCGGCCGGTCAAACGACATCGAGTGCCCAGAGTGGATGGACCCTGCGGCGGAAAAGACACGACTCCACGCCGTTCAGGCCGACGCACAAGCCAGGTCTGCGCCGGACGTGCGGATTGGTTGACCACGACGTTGATTAAGTTAGCGTCATGCGGCGATCGTCGGCCGTCATCACGCAAACAAGGTGACCCTCGCGGGGCCAATGGCTCCTTAGGACAGCGCGGACAGGCCTGCAGTCACCGCGAAACCCAGGACGGCAGCCAGACCGGCCTTGTCCTGGGCCTTCTCGGTGGCCTCCGGGATCATCGATCCGACCAGCATGACCAGCAGGGCGCCGGCGGCGAAGCCATCCACCGCCCCCTCGAACCGCTCCGCGGTGACCCGCGAGATCGCGTAACCCCCGAGCGTCGCCAAGGCGCAGACGATCGACACGACGGCCCAAAAGGCGATGATCCGGCGTGGCCGCTCGCCGGCCGTCCTCATGTCGGTGGCCGAGCCGATCGACTCGGGAAGGTTGGAGACGAAGATCGCGACCAGCAGCGCGATGCTGACGCCCTCGCCTTCGGCAAGTCCCAGTCCGAGCACCGCCTGCTCGGGCACACCGTCGAGCAGGGCTCCCAGTGCGAGCGGCAGTCCGGCCGAGCCAGCGCCCAAGCGACTGCCGAACCGGTTGACTGCCCGATCGGCGACGTAGAAGGCCAGCGCGCCGGCGGCCAGGCCAATCGCCAGCGGCAGCGCCCCACCCTTGGCGTAGCCTTCCTGGGCGAGCTCGAAGGAGATGCTGGAGATCAACGCACCGGCGCCGAAGCCGAGCACAGCGCCGATCCAGCCTTGGTGCCATCGCCGGGCGGCGCCGAGTATGGCGCCGATGACCAGCGAGGACGCCGCAAGTGCTCCCCAGCCCAGTGCCTCCCACAACGCCGGTGCCCAGTTCTCAATGGATGTTGGCGAGGACAAACTTGAGAAAGATCATCAGCAGGCCCAGGCCGCCGGCCAGCATCGTCATGACAACCAGCGGGAGGCCCCGGAGACCTGCCGCCCGGCCGGCTCGCCAGCCGTACGCGATGAGCAGCACCGTGATGACGACCAGCGTGATGACGGCGGCGGTCGTAGGCGTCGCGCCGAACAGTCGGGCGAGAAGGAGGCTGGCCACCGGAATGTAGGAGGCGCTCACGAGTGGCCACTTTGCCCCTAGTGACGCCCGTGTCCTGGCCCAGCTGGGCAGATGACCGGCGCTGGTGTGCTCGACCAGATTCGCGTACTCCTCGGCGAGCCAATAGACCAGTACCGTCACGAAGACTGCGACCGCAAGGGCGAAGGTCGGCACGTGTGCGCCTACCGCGGCGACGACCGAGGCGGCCACGATCAGGCCGTAGATTCCTGCAGCCGGTGTAACCGCACGCGGAGATGGTTCCGGCTCCCGGCCACCTGGTCTCTCAACCGGCTCAGCTGAGGTCAACGTCGCTCCCGTCTGGTGGGTTCATCCTTGCGCTGCCAACCAGTCCCGGCAACTAACTCTGCACGCGTGGACCCAAGGCGACGCGGAGCCCGTGACCGTCGACCAGTGGCAAGGCACTTGATCTGGTGCAGCTCGCTGACCATCCGGGAGTTAGGCCTTGCGGCGTCGACCCATGATCGCCGACAGGCAGGTGAGGGCGCCGATGAGGAGCAGCGCGACTCCGGCAACCTGGGCGAGGAGTTCCAGGGACGGTCCGGGGAAGATCGCGACGACGAGTCCGGCGACGATGGACACGACACCAAGGAGGATGACGTAGGTCCTCTCGCCCGCTGAGCGGTCGCCGCTGAACCCCCGGGCAATGTCCGCAATGCCGTCGGCTATCCAGCCGACCGCCAGCAGGATGGCCAAGATGACCAGGGACGCCTCTGGTCGAGTGAAGCAGATCACTCCCGCGATGACGGTCAGGATGCCGAGGACGATGGTGAGGACCTTGAGCGAGCGCGGCAGACCGGATACGGATGCCGCCAAGACGATGCGTACGGCGCCGAGGATGACGAGCTGTATGCCGAACAGGATGGCCAGGAAGATCAGTGTGTCGACGGGACGTGCGATGACGACGATGCCTGCGACGATCGTGACAATGCCGAGCGCGAGCCGGAGGCCGGTGTGTCGGCCTCTACCATCGGCGGGGGTGGAGTCAACGTCGTTGCTCTGGTCGCGCACCGGTGAGCCGTCAGTTGTTGCCATCCAGCCTTCCTTCACAGAAACGATGGGTCTGCTTTGTCCGAGCATGGAGCTCGATTTCGGTACGGGTCAAGCAGTGGGAACTTGCCCCGCGATCATGCCATCGCCTTGGCCTTGAGACGCTCGAACTCGGCCTGAGTGATGGTACCGGCGTCGAGCAGACTCTTCGCTGAAGCAATCTGCTGCGCCGAGTTCGCCGGGCCGGCCACCGCTTGAATGTGCTGATCGGCCGCTCCCTGCGTCCGCCGAGCCGCCTGCATCTGCCGGGTGGCCATCCCCTCGCCTCGCGCGAACAGGTAGACGATCGCGCTCAGCAACGGCAGGACGAGCAATGCGATGACCCAGACAGCCTTCATCCAGCCGCTGAGATCGCGATCTCTGAACAGGTCGCCGATGATCCGGAACAGCACGACGACGAACGCCACAAGGAAATAAGTCCACACCAAGAGCCAGAAGAAATCCGCGAACCCCATCAGATCTGCCTCTCCAGCCGAACGCGGACCACCTTGTGGATTCGCAGTCCCGGCAAGGCTGACCCTAGCGCTTCTCGGCCTAGATAGGGACGAACTCGCCGGTCTCGACCCGCGTCTCAGTCCTGGCCGAAGGCCTCGCGCAGTTTGGCCTCCTGCTCCGGCCCGACGGTGGTGGCGATCAGCTGGGGCTTCGTGCCGATGAAGGCCCGTTGGATCGGGCCCTCCACCCCGCTCGACGACATCAGGAAGAGGGCCGACGTGCCCTCAGTGACGGCGCCCTTGACCTGGTCGATGAACTTGTCGTCGATCCCGACATGGCCGAGTGAACCGTGAAGTGCGCCGATCCCGGCGCCGACGGCCGCGCCGAAGAGCGGGACGAAGAAGAGGATGCCGAACAGGAAGCCCCAGAACATGCCGCTGACCGCCTCCGGTCCGGTCATGTCGTCGACCTGGCGGGTCTTGGGCTTCTTTCTGCCCTCCGGCCACTCGACGATGGCGGCGCTGTGGACCACGATCATGCCCTCATCCTGCAGCTGTTTGAGCGTGCGCACCGCCTGCGAGGCGCCGTCCGGACTCTCGAACTTCCACGCGGTGAGGTTGGCCATGACATCCCTCCTGGTCTCTCGATCCGAGGGCTTCCTCGGCGTCGTGGGTGCGCCTCTCCGCTCTGGTGGGGCGGTTGGCATGGTGCGGAGTGGAGCTCGCGCACCGCTCAGCCTAGACCTGGACGCGGGCGAGCGATACAACCCAAGGCCACAGCCACCACCGTCGGGCACAGTCGCTGGGCGTCGACCCCATTCGTCGCTGCATCGGCGCGCTGCGAGTTGACGAGCCGGAAGATCCTCGGCGGCTGACTGCTCTGCCGAAGATCGCTGAGAGCTTCCCAGGCTCGCAGGAGCATGCCATGATCGTTGGGCTGTTGTCGGGCAAACCCCGCGAGGAGTCGAAGGTCGAGTGCTCCGAGGCAACCGTTTGTCGACCGGACAGGTTGAGTCTCCTGATGACACGCTAACCTGCTGTTCCGTTCCCTAACTAGAAAGGATCGATGTGGCGACACTGACCGCATGGGCATTCCCGACCGTTGATGGAGCCGATCAGGCCGTCGAACGTGTCAAGCAACTCCAGTCGCAGGAGCTGATCAGACTTCAAGACGCCGCCATCGTCACGTGGCAGGCCGGCAAGAGCAAGCCCAAGACGCGACAGCTCAACAACCTCACCGGCGCCGGGGCCCTCGGAGGCGCCTTCTGGGGCATGCTGTTCGGCCTGCTGTTCTTCATCCCCCTGCTCGGTGCCGCGATCGGGGCCGGCATGGGCGCCCTCGCCGGGTCCATGAGCGACGTCGGAATCGACGACAACTTCATCAACTCCGTCAAACAACGCATCACCCCCGGCACCTCCGGGCTCTTCCTCCTTACTTCCGATGCCGTCATGGACCGGGTCAAGGGCACCTTCGAAGGCCTCAACCCCGAACTGATCGCCACCAATCTGTCGTCGGAGCAAGAGGCCAAGCTCAGCGAGGTCTTCACCGAGGAGTGACGACTTCCGGCAATCGATTTGGAGCCGGAACGAACGTGCCAGAGGCGGCTCCGACGGCTGCCTGATCAGACTGTGGTTCCGCAGCCGGCGCCACCCGGGCGAGTTCGTGCGAGTTGAACGCCTCGAGCTCGATCCGGGTGGCGCCGGCATTGTTTCCGCCGACGCCACCCGACCGATCCGGAGGGCACTAGTCGTGAGTGCGTCTCAACTGATCAGCCGCGCGGTCCACAGATCTTCGACTGGCCAGCTTTTAGCCCAGTCGGCCGTGGCAATGTCGTAGTAGTCGGGGGTCGTCGCGTCTTCAGGTGCG